>JAOAPX010000182.1 GCA_025463125.1 Acidobacteriota bacterium
CAACACGATGGTTGACCAGCTTTCATCGTTCGCGTCCGAAGTAACGCGCGTAGCTCGTGAAGTGGGAACCGATGGAAAACTCGGCGGGCAAGCCGAGGTTAAAGGCGTTTCGGGAACGTGGAAAGATTTAACCGACAACGTAAACCTGATGGCGAACAACCTTACAGGTCAGGTACGTAATATTGCAGAAGTAACGACCGCCGTAGCGAACGGCGACCTTTCCAAGAAAATCACGGTAAACGTAAAAGGGGAAATTTTAGAGCTTAAAGATACGATTAACACGATGGTGGATCAGCTTTCATCATTTGCATCGGAAGTGACGCGCGTAGCCCGTGAAGTAGGAACCGAAGGAAAACTCGGCGGTCAGGCTGAAGTAAAAGGAGTTGCTGGCGTTTGGAAGGATTTGACCGATAACGTAAATTTGATGACCTCGAACTTGACTGGTCAGGTGCGTAATATCGCAGACGTTGCGACGTCCGTGGCAAACGGCGATTTGTCGAAGAAAATTACGGTAGACGTGCGCGGCGAAATTCTTGAACTTAAAAATACGCTGAACACGATGGTGGATCAGCTCAATTCGTTCGCATCGGAAGTAACTCGCGTAGCAAGAGAAGTAGGTACGGAAGGTAAACTCGGCGGACAAGCCGAAGTTAAGGGCGTCGGCGGCGTTTGGAAAGATTTGACCGATAACGTAAATCTGATGACCTCGAATTTGACGGCGCAGGTGCGAAACATCGCCGAAGTGGCAACCGCCGTGGCAAACGGCGACTTGTCGAAAAAAATCACCGTGCAGGTGCGCGGCGAAATTCTTGAGCTGAAAGACACGCTCAATACGATGGTGGATCAGCTCAATTCGTTTGCGTCCGAGGTGACACGCGTGGCTCGCGAGGTAGGTACGGAAGGAAAACTCGGCGGTCAGGCGCAGGTTAAAGGCGTTTCGGGAACGTGGAAAGATTTGACCGAAAACGTAAATTTCATGGCGTCTAATTTGACGGGTCAGGTGCGTAATATTGCCGCCGTTACAACGGCTGTAGCCAACGGCGATTTGTCTAAGAAAATTACGGTAGACGTGCAGGGCGAAATTTTAGAGCTTAAAGACACGATCAACACGATGGTTGACCAGCTTTCATCGTTCGCGTCGGAAGTAACCCGCGTGGCGAGAGAAGTAGGAACAGAAGGAAAACTCGGCGGTCAGGCGGTCGTGCGCGGCGTTTCGGGAACGTGGAAGGATTTGACCGACAACGTGAATTTCATGGCGTCGAACCTCACTTCGCAGGTGCGCAACATCGCGGACGTGACGACGGCTGTGGCGACAGGCGATTTGTCGAAGAAAATTACGGTGGACGTAAAAGGAGAAATTCTTGAGCTGAAAAACACCATTAACACGATGGTTGACCAGCTTTCATCGTTCGCGTCCGAGGTAACGCGCGTGGCGCGTGAAGTGGGAACCGAAGGAAAACTCGGCGGTCAGGCGGTCGTGCGCGGCGTTTCCGGGACGTGGAAAGATTTGACCGATAACGTAAATTTCATGGCGTCGAATTTGACCGGTCAGGTTCGAAACATCGCCGCCGTAACCACGGCTGTGGCGAACGGCGACCTTTCCAAGAAAATTACCGTGGACGTGCAGGGCGAAATATTAGAACTTAAAGACACTATCAATACGATGGTGGATCAGCTCAATTCATTCGCGTCCGAGGTGACGCGTGTGGCTCGCGAGGTGGGAACCGAAGGAAAACTCGGCGGTCAGGCTGAAGTAAAAGGCGTCGCGGGCGTCTGGAAAGATTTGACCGATAACGTGAACTTCATGGGCTCGAACTTGACGACGCAGGTGCGCGGTATCGCCCGCGTTGTGACGGCTGTGGCGAACGGTAACCTTAACCGCAAACTCGAAGTGGAAGCTTTGGGCGAAATCGCAGAACTTTCCGACACGATCAACGCGATGATCGATACGCTCGCGACCTTCGCAGACCAGGTAACGACCGTGGCGCGCGAAGTGGGAATCGAAGGAGAACTCGGCGGACAGGCGAACGTGCCCGGAGCTTCGGGCACGTGGCGCGATTTGACCGATAACGTAAACCAGCTCGCCGCAAACCTGACCAACCAGGTGCGCGCGATGGCGGATGTGGCAACGGCTGTTACAAAAGGCGATTTGACGCGATCGATTACCGTGGACGCTTCGGGCGAAGTCGCGTTTTTGAAAGATAACGTAAACGAGATGATTCGCAATCTGCGCGAAACGACTCAGAAAAACACAGAGCAGGACTGGCTGAAAACGAATCTCGCGAAATTTACGCGCCTTTTGCAGGGGCAGCGCGATTTGCTGACGGTTTCGCGTCTTATCCTTTCGGAAATGGCGCCGCTCGTCGAAATGCATCACGGCGTGTTTTACATTGCCGACACGATTGAAGACGAAACGGTTTTGAAAATGCTCGCGTCATACGCGTACCGCGAACGCAAATCGATTTCCAATCAATTCAAGCTCGGTGAAAGTCTCGTCGGGCAGTGCGCGCTCGAAAAAGAAAGAATTATCGTTACGAACGTTCCGCACGATTACGTTAAAATCAATTCCGGTTTAGGCGAAGCCGCTCCGACGAACATCGTCGTTCTGCCGGTTCTGTTTGAAGGACAGGTCAAGGCGGTTATCGAGCTCGCCTCGTTCAACTCTTTTAATGAAATTCACTTCGCTTTCCTCGACCAGCTCACCGAGTCGATCGGGATCGTTATCAACACGATCGAAGCGAATATGAGAACCGAAGAATTGCTCAAACAATCTCAGTCTCTCGCGCAGGAACTGCAAATCGGTCAAGCCGAACTGCAGGAAACCAACCGACGTTTGGAACTTCAGGCGCAGTCGCTGCAAACTTCCGAGGAACTGCTCAAACAGCAGCAGGAAGAATTGCAGCAGACCAACCAGGAGCTCGAAGAAAAAGCGCAGCTTCTCTCCGAGCAAAAATCGGAAGTGGAACAAAAGAATCGCGAAATCGAGCTGGCTCGCGTCGCGCTCGAAGACAAAGCGAAACAGCTCGCGCTTTCGTCGAAATACAAATCCGAGTTTCTCGCCAATATGTCGCACGAATTGCGCACGCCGCTTAATTCGATGCTGATTTTATCGAAGATGCTGGCGGAAAGCCCGGACGGTAATCTAAACGAAAAACAAGTGGAATTCGCCGAAACGATTCATTCGTCCGGTTCCGATCTGCTTGCTTTGATCAACGAGATTCTCGACTTGTCGAAAATCGAATCCGGCACGATGGGCGTCGAAATCGGCGAAGTTCACTTCGGCGAACTGCAGGGCGATATCGAACGCACGTTCAGCCAGATTGCCGAGGACAAAGGAATTCAACTTGTTACAGAAGTCGGTGACAGCTTACCGGAATACATGGAAACGGATGCGAAACGGCTTCGACAGGTTCTCAAAAATCTGCTTTCAAATGCCTTCAAATTTACGCATCAGGGACGGGTTGCCGTCAGTATCTCTTCGGCAACCGGCGGCTGGAGCTATGATAATGAAAGTTTGAACAAAGCTCCTTCGGTTATTGCCTTTACCGTCAGCGATACGGGCATCGGCATTCCCGAAGACAAACAGCAGCTTATCTTCGAAGCTTTCCAGCAAGCCGACGGGACGACAAGCCGCAAATACGGCGGAACCGGCTTGGGACTTTCGATCAGCCGCGAAATTGCCCGTCTGTTAGGCGGCGAAATCACTTTGGACAGTGTGCCGGGCGAGGGCAGCAAATTTACTTTCTATCTGCCGGAAAGCTATCAGCCGACCAACCTGACCCCGGAAGAAAATTCGGACGAAGATGTATCAAACGGAAACGGGCAACGTCCGCAAAGTTTGATAACCTTATCGCGAGAATCGGAAAACGGTCTGGCAAACCGCGTTCAGGTTATCGTTAATGATGACAGAAATGCGATAGAAGCAGGCGATAAAGTGCTTTTGATTATCGAAGACGACAGCAGTTTCGCTCGAATTCTGCAGGACATCGCGCGCGAACAAGGCTTTAAATGCCTCGTTTCTCAACACGGCGAAGACGCTTTAATGACGGCTCGAAAATATCGTCCGGAGGCGGTTACGCTCGATCTGACTTTGCCGGGAATGCACGGTTACGCGGTGCTCGATCGTTTGAAGCACGATCCTTCGACGCGCCACATTCCGGTTCAGATAATCTCGGTAATCGATGATATGAAACGCGTGCTAAAATTAGGCGCGCTCGGTCACATTACCAAACCGGTTAATCGCGAAAAACTTGTCGAAGGAATTATCGGGCTTAAAGACTTTATCGAACGTCCGGTAAAAAAACTTCTTCTCGTTGAAGATGATGAAACGCTGGCGAAAAGCATAAACGAATTTATCGGCGGCGAAGATATTGAAATAACGGCAATCGGCACGGGCGCGGAAGCTTTGGAAAAGCTGCAAACCGAAAGATACGATTGCGCGATTGTCGACTTAATGCTTCCTGATATGGAGTGGTCTGAATTGATCGGGCAAATCAAGCAGAAATCCGGCTTCCCGGAACTTCCCGTTATCGTTCATACCGGCAAGGATTTGACAAAGCGCGAAACGAACAAAATTAAAAAACTCGCCGAAACGATTATCATCAAGGACGCCGATTCGCTCGAGCGTCTGGTTGACGAGACGGCGCTGTTTCTGCATCGCGACGTCGCGGTTTTAAGCGAATCGCAAAAAAATATGATGAAGCGTGTCAACATGATCGACCCGCGTCTAGAAAACAAGAAAGTGCTGATCGTCGACGATGATATTCGAAATATCTTCGCTTTGACGAGCGTGCTCGAACGCCAGAAAATGCAGGTGGTTTACGCCGAAAACGGTCGCGACGGAATCGAGATGCTGAAGAAGACGCCGGGCATCGAAGGCGTTTTGATGGATATTATGATGCCGGAAATGGACGGCTACGAAGCGATGAACGAGATACGAAATATTCCGAAATTCAAATCGATTCCGATTATCGCCGTTACCGCGAAAGCTATGAAAGGCGATCGGCAGAAATGCATCGAAGCCGGAGCTTCCGATTACATTACAAAACCGGTCGATACCGAACAGCTCCTGTCGCTTTTGCGTATCTGGTTAGACAAGTAGAACGAGATTAAGTGAAAAATGGATGCAATCATCTCGCGTGTTTGCATCCGCGTGAAAAATATTTTATAAGGAGGGTTAATGACATCGGATTCAAAGGCTAACGTTCTTCTTGTTGATGACCGCCCGGAAAATTTGCTGGCGATGGAATCTATTCTGGCGGATTTGGGACAAAACCTGATTCGCGCCAGTTCGGGTAAAGAAGCGCTGCGGTTTTTATTAGTCGAAGATTTTGCCTTGATTTTACTGGATGTTCAAATGCCGGATTTAAACGGCTTTGATTTGGCGGAACTAATTCGCGAACGAGAGAGAACGCAGCATACGCCGATTATTTTCGTTTCGGCAACCAGCAAAGACGAACAATACGTTTTTAAAGGCTATTCGCTCGGAGCGGTAGATTATTTAACCAAGCCTTTCGAGCCGGAAATATTAAAATCAAAAGTTCGGTTTTTTACAAAACTTTACCGCCAAAACCAGGAAATAAAGCGACAGGCAGCTTTGATCGAGCAAGCTAACCGCGAACTGGACATACTCAATTCCGAACTCGAGGCGCGCGTTAAACGCCGCACGTCTCAGCTCGAATCGGCAAACCGTGAGCTGGAAAAAGAAATCGCCGTTCGCGAAAAGTCCGAAGCCCGTTTAGCGACCGAATATGCAATCACGCGCGCCTTGTCGGAAACACAGGATTTCGATGCTGCCGCGCCGGTTATTCTAAAAGCATTTTGTGAACACTTAAAAGCCGATGTCAGTTGTTTATGGCTGCCCGATGAAGAAGGCAAGACGCTCTCCTGCGTGAAAATTGAAACTTCCAAAATCGCCGGAGATATTTCCGCTTTTTCCGCCGAAAGTCGCCGCCTCAACTTTGTAAAAGGCGAAGGATTGCCCGGAACGGTCTGGGAAAAAAATGCTCCGGTATGGCTCGCTAATACGATTCGCAATAAGAAATTTCCGCGCGCCGAATACGCCGCTTCGGTCGGACTTCACAGCGCCATCGGATTCCCGATAAAAATTAATAAGCAATTTTTCGGCGTAATTGAACTTTTTACGCGCACCCCGCTCAAATCCGATCTGAGTTTGACGAATATGCTCGAGGCGATCGGCAGCGAAATCGGGCAGTTTATTCATCGCAAACGCCTGGAAGCCGAGCGCGAAAACCTGCTTTTGCGCGAAAAATCCATGCGCGAACAAGCGGAAAAAGCGAGTCGCTTAAAAGACGAATTTCTGGCAACGGTTTCACACGAGCTTCGCACGCCTCTGAACGCGATTCTCGGTTGGGGGCAAATGCTGCAAACCGGAAAAATCACCGGCGAAGATCATCAGCACGCTTTAGAAACGATTTACCGCAACGCAAAGTCTCAGGCACAATTAATCGACGACCTGCTGGACACTTCGCATCTTATAACGGGAAATCTGCGTTTGAATTTGTCGCCGACGGCTATTATGCCGGTAATCGAATCGGCGCTCGATGTGGTGCGTCCGGCGGCGGAAGCCAAAGGGATTAAGCTTACAAAAGTTTACGACGCGAAGGCGGAAACCATCACGTGCGACGCGCACCGTTTGCAGCAAATGATTTGGAATTTGCTGACAAATGCCGTCAAATTCACGCCGGCAAACGGTTCGGTTGAAATCAGGCTCGAGCAAAAAAACGATTTTGTTAAAATTGTAGTCAGCGATACGGGACAGGGAATTTCGCCGGAATTTCTCCCGTTTGTGTTCGATCGTTTTCGCCAGGCTGACAGCTCAAGCACAAGAAAACACGATGGTTTGGGGCTCGGGCTGGCGATTGTTCGTCATTTAGCCGAACTGCACGGCGGCTCGATCACCGCTAAAAGCGACGGAAAGGAAAAGGGAGCCGTCTTTACCTTAACTCTTCCGTTTTCCGATTCTTCAAGTCAGCCTTTAGAGGTAAATCGCGAAGAGTCGAGAAAGGCTAAAACAAACGGCAATTCGAAGCCCGAGATAAAAGGCGTCCGAATTTTAATCGTCGATGACGATGTAGATACCTGCGATATGCTCGCCTATGTACTGAATCATTGGGGCGCGATCACTCAATCGTCAGGCTCGGTCGCCGAAGCGATGCAATTTATAAACGACTGGCAGCCGGATGTTTTATTAACGGATATAAATATGCCCGGTGAGGACGGTTACGAACTTATCACCCGTCTGCGCGCTCTTTCGCCGGAAGACGGCGCTAATATTCCGGCGATTGCTTTAACGGCGATGGCTCGACCCGAAGACAGCGAATTGGCTTTATCTGCCGGTTTTCAAATGCATATACCGAAGCCGATCGATATAGCGCAATTGGTTGACGCCATTTCAAATCTGACCGAGAGTTCTTCAAAAATGAATATGTTTAATTAAAGAATGCGGCTTCGGGCAAAAAGCTTTAGAGATTCTAAGGTGTTCGTGATAATTTTAGAAAACAGACGATTGTAATTTTCAAAAAGAATAAGGATAGATAGTTATGTCAAATCAGAACTCATTCTACAATGCATGGACACAGAGACTTTTGAGTGTTCTTCGAATTGTTACCGGCTTTCTTTTCCTTGCTCACGGCACTCAGAAACTTTTTAATGTGCCCGCGTCGCCGCAAAACGCACCGGTTCCTTTAACGTCGTTTTTGGGGCTGGCGGGCGTTTTAGAGCTTGTCGGCGGATCGCTGATTCTTATCGGGCTGTTTACGCGCCCGGTCGCTTTTATCCTGTCGGGTATGATGGCTGTCGCTTATTTTACGGCACACGCTCCGCAGGGATTTCTTCCGCTTGTTAATATAGGCGAATTGGCTGTTTTATACTGTTTTCTGTTTTTGTACTTCGCGTTTGCGGGCGGAGGACTTTGGAGCGTGGATAATCTTTTTGTGCGAAAAAGATTTTGATAAATTCAATAAAAAAAGTACCGGCTTTTATTGAAAAATTAAACCGGTACTTTTTTTTTACAAAGCGTTTTTTAATAATGAAAAGCATTAAAAAACAGCTCTGCGTCAAAACGAAACTGAGAAGTTAAAAACCTTTTTACGCGAGTCTGTTATAGAAAGTAATAATGTAATCTTCTCCGTCCGTCGTATCAAAAACGCCTCCGCCGCCGCCGTTTTCACGGACAATAACCCGACCAAAACGAATAATATCCGTGCCGTCATCGGTTAGCCGTTCTTTGCGATCCGGTCCCGCGTGCCCGTTCGCGGAAAGAACTTTTCCGATTGTAAGCGTAAAATCAATTGCAGACCCGGCGCTGCTTTGCGACTTAACGATAACGGGCGGATTTGTGTTTTGCCAACTTCCGCCGCTGTAATTTTGCAGTGTAATTTCGACTTCGACACCGTTTTCATCTGTGTAAGCGTGTGAATTTGCGGCACCGGTTATTTCATTTGTTTTAATTACTCTTACCGCTTTTATCTCGCCGAAATTTTTTCTTTTGTAAGTGTCGTTACCGCCGGAAGGCTTTTCCAGGTTTTCATCGCTTTCGATAATAAAAGAACCGGACTTAATGATAATCGGCGGCGGGTCGGGCGGCGGATCTCCCCCTAAACTCGGGTCGGGCACGGGTTCTTCTTCAAGCGTGTTTGTGAAGTTTTCTTCAATCATTTTCAAATCTCCTTTATTTTTAGTATGTAGAAAGAAATTATTTAGACTTTAGATAGTTTTTCGGCTTGATTATAATATGTATTTATATTTGGTTTTGTCAGGTAATTATTAAAACTTTCTTGCCCCCAATCTTTTTCAAGCTGATTTAAAAGATTGATCGCTTCGAGCGCGTGGCGTCTTGCATTTTCCCTGTCGCCGTTCTGACGGCTCGCTTCAGCCACTATGAAAGAGCTGCGCCAGCCCGATTCGATATTTCCCGTGGAAACAAAGTAATCTTTCGCCTGCATTGCCATATCTATAGCTTTCAGCGGATTGGAAGCTTTTAAATATGACTCAGCCAAAGCCAGCCTGGCTAGGTTTATCGTTCGCAAATCGTTTGTTCCAATAGCGTGATCCAGCGCTTTGGAGCAATAAAAAATCCCCAGAGGGTTTCCGGCTTTTGTCGAGGATTGAGCTAATCCGACCACTTTGTTTAATTTGATTTCATGCGGGATATCTCCCGATTTTTCGGCGTGCCTGGCTTCATTTAGAGCATTTGCAAAATCTTTGCGGCTAAGAGAAATCTGAGCGTTCAGCAATCGAATTCTCGGTAAAAATTGCGCCTCGTAGCCCGGCGTTTTACGAATGATTTCCTGAACTTCGGAAAGTTTTTCTTCCGCTTCTTCGAATTTCCCGAGCTGAAATAAAACATCCGTCAAATATAAAAGGATATAAGCCGTGTAATATGGATTGTCCAGAGATTTGTATAATTCATAACTGCTTTCATAACGACTGAGCGCCTGCGGATACTTTTCCCGGTTCATTAAAAGATTTCCGCTCGCCATTTCGGCGTACGCCCGTTCAGCCGACGAAGCCGAATCGGAATCGATGACTTCGGCAAAAGCTTGAAAAGCAGCCTCGTGATTACCCTTCTTTTCATAAATGCGACCGAGTATAAGCTTTGCCTGAGCCACCTCTTTTTTATAAGAACCCTGCTGAAAAAAAGGAAGCGATTGGCTGACGAATTCTTCGGCTTCTTCCGGTCTTTTTTGCTGTATTTTCAAGCTTCCGAGAGATAATAAAGCCCGTGCCTCGTTATGCTGTCCGTCGTCTTTTCGTGATAATTCGAGTGCCTGCCGGAATTTCTGCTCGGCTTTCTCGTAATCGCCAAGCGCGAGAAAAGCGTTGCCGAGATTGATTAAACCGTTTGAAGCGAGATTTTCCATTCGTTCCTGGACAGCCATCGATATTGCTTTAGAAGCGTAATCTTCGGCGCAGGATGTTTCGCTGAGGCTGCTGCAAACGGTGCTTATTTGCAGCAAAGCCCTGATTTGTTGATATTTGTTAGCCCTCGGATTCGCAATAACCTGCTGAAATTCGGTTCGCGCGTCATTCAGTTTTTCCTGAAAATTCAGCGAAACTCCGCGTTGATATTTAACTTCCGCTATGCCCTCATCATTGCTGGAACGGTCATAGATATTTTCTGCCTTGTCGAAAGCCTGTTTGGACTTTTCGTAATCGGCTTTTCGCCTGAATAAAATTCCGAGCCTTAAGAATCCCGCTCCGTACATAGAATTTAAGCTGACGGCTTTTTCGTATGATTCTATGGCTTTGTCTATTTCTTCGTTTTTTTCGTAGGCGCGCCCCAAATCTAAATAAACATAAGGCTCCGAAGGGTTTAGCGCGGCAAGCTGACTGTATATAGAGATAGCTTGTTTATAATCGCGGATAAGAGTTGCGTTTACGGCTTCAAAATATAAAGAATCTTCAGTTTTATACAAAGATGAAAGTAAATTCCGATTTTTACTTTCAATTTCATAAACTTTCAGCATTTCATTCTGCGCTCGCCCAACATAATCCAGTTCAAGCCAGGCTTCCGCCAGACCTGCGTGCGCATTCGGATAATTCTTATCCCGGTTGACGGCTTCTTCAAACATCTTGGTTGCCTTGTAATAAGTTCCTTCGCGAACAGCATCGGTCCCGGCTTTAAACAATTTTACGGATTCTGCTTTCGGCGTTGAACGGAATGCGGCGAAAATCGCGTAGCTGACGAGCACCGTTAAAATTAAGGCTAAAATTATCGGGACCGAATAGCGAAATTTAAAGGTGGGTTTGAACGTTTCGGTTAATCCTCTGAAAAAGTTTTTATTCGTTTGAAGTCTGCCTTTGACGCCGGTTTCGACCTGAATAGTTTTATCTGTATGAATATCAAAAAATGCTGTTTTTGTTTCGATTATGTCATTTGTCAATAATTGCTGATCGCTTTTTTTCTGCAAATCCGCATCGAGCTTCAAATCCTTTAAAACTTCCAGTAATTCATGCGCCGTTTGAT
The DNA here is from genome assembly GCA_025463125.1 of Acidobacteriota bacterium. Classification (GTDB taxonomy): domain Bacteria; phylum Acidobacteriota; class Blastocatellia; order Pyrinomonadales; family Pyrinomonadaceae; genus SXVE01. The sequence continues at coordinate 10,991 of JAOAPX010000182.1, forward strand.
ATCGCTGATCGCGGTTTTTGCAGATAGCTTTTGTAATTACGCGTTCAAACTCACGCGGAATATTTGAGTTTAAAACGCATGGCGAAACGGGTTCTTTCATCAGGATTTCAGCGATCACGTCGCTCGCAGTTTCACCGTTAAAAGGTTGTTTCCCCGTGAGCATTTCATACAAAACAACTCCGAAACTGAAGATGTCGGTTCTGTGATCGATCGGTTTTCCTCTTGCCTGTTCGGGCGACATATAGCCGACCGTTCCGAGAACCATTCCCGCCTGAGTTTTCATTTGTTCAAACGGCGCCGCGCTTTTACGATCAGACGGGTTTTGCGAATTGAGTTTGGCTAACCCGAAATCAAGCACTTTGACCACATTATCCTGGCGAATCATTATATTTTCAGGTTTGATGTCCCGATGAATAATCTGTTTGGAATGGGCAAAATGAAGCGCGGATGCGATTTGAACGGCAATTTCGATCGCTTCTGAAAGTTTTAAATGTTTCGTCGCTAATTTCTCCCTCAGCGTTTCGCCTTCTATAAACTCGGTGGCGATAAAACGGATTCCGTCTGCTAAACCGGCATCGTGAACAGTTAAAATATTCGGATGATTCAAAACCGAAACCGCTTTTGCTTCCTGGATAAAGCGGTTAATTCGATCCTGATCGCCGGAAACGTCTTTCGGCAAAACCTTTAAAGCCACTTTGCGTCCAAGCTCGCTGTCGAATGCGAGAAATACTTCTCCCATTCCACCGACACCGATGGAATTTAACACTTTGTAGCGTCCGAATTGCCCGTCTACAGAAATCATATTTTTATAAAATGAAGGGTGAAAAGGTTAATTTACGAAAAATTGTGAAATAAATGAAAAATGTGAAATATATGAAAAATGTGAAATAAATATACACGTATCGGCTGCTGTAATCAATAAATTTCTGAGAAATCGAATCAGTTAAAGTTATTTTACTATAAAATTACTGTGTTTGGTGCGGTTACAGGTGTCGTTTACAAAATTTCCCCCGGAAAGTTTTCGCCGCGAAACGAGTATATAAAACCCTTTCTGTTTACAAATTTACATTCGAACGGATATGATCAATTAAATTGATCGTTAATAAAACTTCAAACGTAGTATCGGGGGAGGAAGCGAAGTGAAAGATGAATTTGACGGCGAACTAAACGAAGAATTGTCCGCTGACGAAAAAATATTATTGTCGGATTTTCAGGAACTTACGGAACTTGGCGACAAACGGCGAAAATTTTTAGGACAAGCTGCGGCGGGCGGGATCGGGATCTTCGCCCTCCAGCTTTTAGCGCGGGAACAGGCTCTGGCAGCATTGGAACCGGCTGGAGGCGCAGTTTTTGCACCGGCAGCGGAAGAAAACGCGGTTGCGGTCAAACTACAAATCAACGGCGTTGAAAAGACTTTGAACCTTGATTCGCGCGTCTCTCTGCTTGACGCTCTGCGCGAGCGAATGGCTTTGACCGGCACGAAAAAGGGCTGCGACCAGGGACAATGCGGCGCATGCACGGTGATAGTTGACGGGCGGAGAGTCTTATCTTGTCTGACTCTGACGGCGGCTTGCGATGGAAAAAAGGTTACGACCGTCGAAGGCTTGGCAAACGGCGAAGAGCTTCACCCGATGCAGGCGGCGTTCATCAAGCACGACGGGTTTCAGTGCGGTTACTGCACTCCGGGACAGCTTTGTTCGGCGGTTGCGCTGCTCCAGGAAGCGAAAAACGGGGAAGCGAGCCATGTTACGGCAAATCTCCGGACAAACGCCCGCAATTTAAAACTTTCCGACGAAGAAATTCGCGAGCGTATGAGCGGTAACATCTGTCGCTGCGGCGCTTACCCGGGAATTGTCGCCGCTATCAGGGAAGTTCACGCCGGACGTGAAACGGCGCAAACCTGGCGATTTGCCGGCGAAGAAGAAATCGCCGCCTTAAACCTGGAGGGAAAATCCGATGAACTCGTTTAAATATACGCCGGCAACCGAAGCGGCAAGCGCCGTTCAAAGCGTTTCCGCGAATCCTTCCGCGAAATTTTTGGCGGGCGGCACAAATCTGATCGATTTGATGAAAGAATACGTCGAACGCCCGAACGAGCTCGTCGATATTACGCGTTTGAATCTCGCTCAAATCAAATCGACGGGCGGCAGTTTATCGATCGGCGCCTTGGCGAAAAACACCGATACGGCAAATCATCCGCTGGTTCGGCAAAATTACCCGCTTTTAACGCAGGCGATTTTGGCGGGCGCGTCGGCGCAGCTTCGCAATATGGCGACAAACGGCGGCAATTTGATGCAGCGAACGCGTTGTCAATATTTTTACGATATTGCGATGCCGTGCAATAAACGCGAGCCGGGCACCGGCTGCGGAGCGCTCGAAGGGCTTAACCGCATCCACGCGATTTTCGGTTACAGCGATAAATGCGTGGCGACGTACCCGGGCGATATGGCGACGGCTTTATACGCGCTCGACGCGTCGGTCAGAATCAGAAAGCCTGACGGTCGGGATCGGGTCGTTCCGGTTCGGGAATTTCACCGTCTTCCTGGGGAGGCGCCGGAAAAAGACAATGTTCTTCAGCACGGCGAATTGATCGTGGCGATCGATCTGCCGAAAAATAATTTCGCCGCTAAATCTTATTACTTAAAAGTTCGTGACCGAGCAAGCTACGCTTTTGCACTCGTTTCGGTCGCGGCGGCGCTTGAGACAAGCGGCAATAATATCAGGCAGGCGCGCATTGTTCTCGGCGGAGTGGCGCACAAGCCCTGGCGCTCGGATGAAGCGGAAAACGCTTTGGTCGGAAAACCTGCAAATGAGGAAACTTTCCGGCAGGCGGCGGAAATCGCTCTAAAAGACGCTAAACCGCTCAAACATAACGGTTATAAAGTCGAACTTGGAAAACGCGCGATCGTTCTCGCATTAAAACGGGCGATGAACGGCGGGGCGGGGAAGGAGGCTTAACGAAAAATGGCAAGATATATCGGAAAAGAAATGAGCCGCGTTGACGGCGTTGCGAAAGTAACAGGCAAAGCGAAATACGCCGCCGAATTCCAGGTTCCGGGCATCGCATACGGTTTTATCGTGCAGAGCACAATCGGCAAAGGCACGATTAAATCGATCGATACCGCAGAAGCGTCGCGCGCGCCGGGAGTAATTCGAATATACACGCACGAAAACGCGCCGAAACCCGCGCCGCCGAAATCGGCTGAACTGAAACCGCAAACAAATTCACAGGAACGCGATAAATCGTTTCGCGCTTTGCAGACGAACCGGATTTTTTTTAATATGCAGCCGATCGCGCTCGTGCTCGCCGAAACGTTCGAACAGGCGAGATACGCCGCGCGGCTCGTTAAAGCGTCTTACGCGGAAGAAAAACCGATGACCGATATGGAAGCGGAACTAAAATCCGCCTTTATGCCGAACCCGCAAAGAGCGCCGAAACCGCGCGGAAACCCTTCGGAAGCCTTTCAAACGGCAGCCGTAAAAATCGAAGCCGAATACACAATTCCGGTCGAGCATCACAACCCTATGGAACCGCACGGCGCGATTGCTTTCTGGGAAAACGAAAAGCTGACGATTTTTGATAAAACGCAGGGCGTTTACACCGTCAGAACGCATCTGGCAACGAGTTTCGGAATTCCCGAAGAAAACGTCAGCGTCGTTTCCCCGTTTGTCGGCGGCGCGTTCGGCTCGTCCTTAAGACCGAACTATTATCCGTGGCTCGCTTCGATGGCGGCTCGTGAAATCAAGCGCCCGGTCAAACTCGTCTACACAAGGCAGCAAATGTACACAGGGCACGGCTATCGCCCGCAAACGTGGCAAAAAGTCGCGCTCGGCGCTGATAAAAACGGGAAATTAACTTCGATTATCCACGAAGCCGCCAATAACAGTTCGACGTTTGAAGATTACTCGGATAACACGACGAATTTTCCGCGCTCGATATACGCTTGCCCGAACGTCGATTCGCCGCAGAAAATCGTTAAAACCGATATGTCCACGCCGTGCGCGATGCGCGCGCCCGGAGCGGTTTCGGGAATGTTCGCGCTCGAATGCGCGATGGACGAGCTGGCTTATTCGTTGAAAATCGACCCGCTCGAACTGCGTTTGATAAATTACGCGGACGTTCACCCGGACAGCGGCAAAGCTTTTTCGAGCAAGGCTCTGCGCGAATGTTACCATCTTGCGGCAGAGAAATTCGGCTGGAAAAATCGCAAGTTAGAGCCGCGTTCGATGCGCGACGGTCGAATGCTTGTCGGCTGGGGAATGGCGACCGGGGTTTGGGGCGCGTTTCAGCAGCCCGCTTCGGTCAAAATCACTCTGCGAGCCGACGGAACGGCGTATGTCGCGAGCGGGACGAGCGACATCGGACCCGGAACTTACACGGTTATCACCTTGATCGCCGCCGAATATCTGGGTTTGCCCGCCGAAAAAGTAAAGTTCGAGCTCGGCGATACGAAATTTCCGCGCGCGCCGGTTCAGGGCGGTTCTTTTACGACGGCGAGCGTCGGCACGGCGGTTTACGAATCGGCGCAGAATATCCGGCAAAAGCTTTTGGATTTAGCGGGTAAGGAGGCAAATTCACCGCTTAAAGCGGCTAAAATCGACGAAGTCGAATTTGCGGACGGGAAACTGCAAATCAAAAATGAACCGGCGCGTTCGATCAGCGTTTCCGAAATCATGCGGCGCAATAATCTTACGGAATTGACAGACATTCACGAAGCGAAGCCTTCGCCGGAACGCAACAAATACGCGACCGGCGCGCATGGGGCGCAGTTCGTCGAAGTAAAAGTCGATCCGGACCTCGGAATCGTTCGAGTTACGCGCGTCGTCGAAGCGACGGCTTGCGGGCGCATTATGAACCCGAAAACGTCTCATTCGCAGGAAATCGGCGGAATTGTCTGGGGAATCGGGATGGCTTTGACCGAAGCGACCGAGATAGATCATCGCTACGGGCGCATTATGAACCCGAATTTGCAGCATTATCACGTTCCGGTCAATGCGGATGTCCTGGAAGTTGAAACGATGTTTGTCGAAGAAGACGATAAAATTGTTAATCCTCTGGGCATCAAAGGGATGGGCGAGCTCGGGATGGTCGGAATTCCCGCCGCCATCGCCAACGCCGTTTTTCACGCGACCGGAAAACGCGTCCGCGATCTGCCGATTACTCCCGAAAAATTGCTGTGAACAAAGAGTTGCAGGAAATAATCAAACATTTCGAGCGGCTCGAATCTTCGGCATCGAAAACCGTTTTAGCGACGGTCGTCGATGTCAAAGGTTCGAGCTATCGCTTGCCCGGAGCGCGTATGCTGATCGGCGAAAACGGCGAAATCATCGGGACGGTTTCGGGCGGCTGTCTCGAAGCCGATGTTTTGGAGCGCGCACGCCGGGTTTTGCAAACCGGCGTTTCGGAAGTTTTCACGTATGATACGACGGCGCGGGAAGCTTCCGTTTTCTCGCTTAATATGGGCTGCCGCGGCGTCATACGCATTTTGCTCGAACGCCCGAACAACGATCTAATCGATTTCTTTCGAACGATTTACACATCGGGCGAAAGCGGATTAGCCGCAACTTTGATTGAAGCGAACCGAAAAAACGAAACGGCTCCCGGCAGGCGTTTATTGCTGAATGCCGGAAAACCGTTTACGAGCGATTTTCCGCCGCATCAAATAGAAAATATTCTGCCGGAATGCGTTTCTGTTTTAAGCGAAAAACATTCGAAACATTTAGCGACCGACTACGGCGAGTTTTTCCTCGAATACATCGCGCCGCCGGTTTCCATGATTATTTTCGGAGCCGGATTTGACGCGCTTCCGCTCGCCGAATTAAGTAAAAATCTTGGCTGGCGTTTAACGCTTGTCGATCACCGCCCGGCATTTGCCGACGAAAAAAGGTTTCCGCAAGCTGATAAAATAATTGTTTCGCGACCGGAAAACGCGCGCGAATATTTAACGATTGATGAAAACACGGTTGCCGTCGTGATGACGCACAATTACGAGCACGACAAAAAAATACTTGGATTTCTTCTCAATTCAAAGGCAAGATATGTCGGCGCGCTCGGACCGAAGCGGCGAACGGAAAACATTTTGCGGGAATTGCAGGATGCGGGCGAAAACGTTTCAATCGAACAATTAAAGAATTTATACGCGCCGATCGGTCTGGACATCGGCGCGGACACTCCGGAATCAATCGCGCTTTCCATCGCCGCGGAAATCAAAAGCGTTTTGGCAAATCGCGCGGGCGGCTTTCTGCGCCGGAGAGAAGGCTCGATTTACAACCGCTATGCTGCCGGATAAATTGAATATAAACGCAATAATTCTCGCCGCCGGCAGCGCCAGCCGAATGAAAGGCAAGATGAAACAATTGCTCGAATTTCGCGGCAAAACTCTTTTGCGTCGCGCGGCGGATGCGGCGATTGACGCGGAATTTTCCAAAGTTTCTGTAATTGTCGGCGCAAACGGCGAGAAAATCAGCGAAGAAGTTAAGAACTTGCCTGTCGAGGTCGTTTTTAATGAAAACTGGAAAAGCGGAATAAGTTCGTCTATAAAGTCGGGTTTAACAAATGCCTCTGCTGACACAAACGCCGTTGTTTTTATGCTTTGCGACCAGCCTCTGGTGACGGCGGAAATTTTGCGGAATCTGCGTGAAGTTTTTGTTGAAACCGATTCTCCGATCGTCGCTTGCGAATACGAAAATACAATCGGAGTTCCGGCATTATTTTCCCGCGAGTTTTTTCCGGCTTTGATGGATTTGCAAAAAGACGAGGGCGCAAAAAAAATCATCGCCGAAAATATCCAAAAAACCGTTGTGCTGAAAGTTTCGGAAGCCGGTTTCGATGTGGACACTATCGAGGATTACGTAAAATTACTGCACAAGCCTTTTTCCTCTCGGTCATAAAATATTCTACTTTCAACA
>JAOAPX010000187.1 GCA_025463125.1 Acidobacteriota bacterium
TGCCGGGCGATAACATTCAGATGGAAATCGAGCTGATCGCTCCGATCGCCATGGAAAAAGGATTACGCTTTGCTATCAGAGAAGGCGGCAGAACAGTCGGAGCAGGCACTGTTTCCGATATTGTTGAATAGTTGATTGACTTTCAGCAGCCGGTTTTTCAAAAAAAACGAAACCGGCTGCTGAGCGGTACAAAAATATGTTAAACGAAAAAATTCGCATCAAATTAAAGGCTTACGACCATCGCGTGTTAGATCAATCAACACAAGAAATTGTAGATACGGCGAAAAGAACCGGAGCAAGAATCGCGGGACCTATTCCGCTTCCGACTATCAAGAATAAATGGACGGTATTGCGCTCGCCGCACGTTGATAAAAAATCACGTGAGCAATTTGAAATCAGAACGCACAAGCGCTTGATGGATATTCTCGACCCGACAGCCGAAACGGTTGATGCGTTGATGAAACTGGATTTGCCTGCCGGCGTGGATGTGGAAATTAAGGCATTCGGCAAAAGCTAATTAAAAAAGTTTGTAAAGCTCGATGAATTTAATTTTGTAAAACAAGAGATACATTAAATTCATTGACTAAAGGTAAAGATATGATAAGCGGAATCATTGGTAGAAAAGTTGGAATGACGCAGTTATTTGCTGAAGACGGAACGGTTACGCCGGTCACGGTCATCAAAGCAGGTCCTTGTGTTGTTGTACAAACAAAGAGCGCAGCCGGAAACGACGGATATAACGCAGTGCAGCTCGGTTTAGTCGAAGACAAACCGATCAAACTGAAAAACGTCAGCAAACCGATGCTCGGACATTTTGAAAAAACAGGCGGCGGTGTTCCCCCGACACGTATTTTGAAAGAAATTCGCTTAACCAGTGAGCCGGAAGCAAGTATCGGCGACCAGGTAAAAGTTGATGTTTTCGCTGACGGAGATAAAATCGAAGTTGTCGGCAAATCAAAAGGTAAAGGTTTTCAAGGAACGATCAAACGTCATAAATTCCATCGCGGTCCTGAATCGCACGGTTCGATGAGCGTTCGCGCTCCGGGTTCAATCGGTCAATCCGCATACCCGTCACGTGTAATCAAAGGAACACGTTCATCAGGACACATGGGAGACGCTCGCGTAACGGTCAGAGGTTTGACAGTTGCACGAGTAGATGTTGAAAACAATTTAATATTGGTGCGCGGCGCAGTTCCGGGCGCAAACGGAAGTTTGGTTGTAGTTAAGAAATCATAAAATAGTGGTAAAGGATAAACGCGCAGCAGCTTTGAAAAACTTGTAAGGCTCTGACGATTTAACACTTTACGCTTTAACGGAGTGAAATTATGCCTACCGTAAAGGTTCGCAATTTGAGCAATAAAGAAGTTGGTGAATTAACGCTTTCGGATGCCGTTTTCGGCGTCGAATTAAACGAAGGCTTGATTCATGCGGCAGTTAAGAATTATCTGGCAAACGGACGCCAGGGAACTTCCGCGACGAAAACGCGCGGCAATGTTTCCGGTTCGGGCAGAAAACTTTGGAAGCAGAAGGGAACGGGACGCGCGCGCATCGCGAGTTTGCGTTCGCCACTGTGGAAAGGCGGCGGTAACGTTCACGGACCACAGCCGCGCGACTGGTCATATAAAATGCCCAAGAAAATGCGCCGCGGCGCGCTTCGCTCGGCTCTTTCGGAAAGACTGCGTGAAGGCAATCTGATTGTCCTTGACGAGTTCGCACTGGAAAATCCGAAAACGAAACACTTTATCGGCACGATCAGCACGCTCGGTCTTTCCGACAACAAAAAGCAGGCTAAAGTTTTAATCGTTGATTCGCTCGATAATGCCAATTTGATTTTAGCGGCTCGTAATGTGCAGAAAACGAAAGTTACAAACAGCTACGGCGTTAACATATACGATTTGCTGAAACACGAAAAGCTTTTGATCACGCGAACGGCTGTCGAAGAATTAAGCCATATGCTCGATCCGCAGCGCGAAAGTAAATCGGAACAGGAGGCGACTGAAAATGAATAAATTAAATGTTTGGGACGTTTTGAAATCGCCGGTAGTAACAGAAAAATCTGTACTTTTGAAAGAAGAGTCGACGGAAAACGCTGAAGACCGCAACGAAGGACAGGTACTAACTTTTCGCGTCGATCGCAAAGCCAGAAAAGGCGACATCAGAAGCGCTATCGAAGAAATCTTCAGCGTGAAAGTGGCGAAAGTCCGCACGGTTCATTACGACGGCAAACTCAAAAAACGCGGAAAATTTGAAGGTCGCCGACCGGCTTGGAAAAAGGCTTACGTTACTTTGAAAAAAGGCGAGCCGACAGTTGATTACGCAGAAGCTATTTAATAATGGAAAATGGAAAACGGTAAATGGAAAATAAAAACCATTCATCATTGACTATTCACCATTCACCATTAAAATTATGGGAATTAAAAGATTAAAACCAACATCACCGGCGCGAAGATACCAGACGTATCTGACGCGCGATGAATTGACTCCGAACGCAAAACCCGAAAAATCTTTGCTGGAGCCGAAAAAAAGAATTTCCGGTCGCAACAGCGACGGACGCATCACGGTGCGCAGACGAGGCGGCGGTCACAAGCGCTTTTATCGCATCATTGATTTCAAACGCGATAAAGCCGGAGTTCCCGGAAAAGTTTCGCAAATCGAATACGATCCGAATCGCTCGGCGCACATCGCTTTGATTACATATCTCGACGGAGAAAAACGCTATATTATCGCTCCGGTCGGTTTGACTGTCGGTTCGATGGTCTTAAGCGGCGCCGAAGCTGATATTTTACCGGGAAATGCTCTGCCGATCAGAAACATCCCGCTCGGAACGTCGGTTCATAACATTGAACTTCGTCCGGGCAAAGGCGGACAGCTCGTTCGCTCTGCCGGCGGTTTTGCACAGATTGTTGCCAAAGAAGGCGATTACGCGCAGCTCAGAATGCCTTCGGGCGAAGTTCGACGCGTTCCCGTAGTTTGTATGGCGACGGTCGGGCAGGTAGGAAACCCCGAGCACGAAAACGTTTCTTTAGGAAAAGCCGGACGCTCGCGCTGGATGGGCAGACGCCCGAAAGTTCGCGGCGTAGCGATGAACCCGGTAGATCACCCGCACGGTGGTGGTGAAGGTAAAACTTCGGGCGGTCGTCATCCGGTAACGCCCTGGGGACAACCGACGCGCGGATATAAAACTCGTCGTAATAAGCGCACGCAGAATATGATTGTGCGCGATAGAAGGAGAAAATAGATTTTAGTTTTTGGTTTTGGGTTTTAACGCATCCAAAACTTAAGATCAAAAATCCGAGAAAAAGTTATGCCACGTTCAGTTAAAAAAGGACCTTTTATTGATTTGAGTGTTTTGAAAGCCCTGAAGCGGATTGAAGAAACCGGTAAAAAGCCGCCCGCTATCAAAACCTGGTCACGCCGCTCGACAATTTCGCCGAATATGGTTGGTTTAACCTTCGGCGTTCACAACGGCAAACGACACATTCCGGTTTTTGTAACGGAAAACATGGTCGGACACAAATTAGGCGAATTTTCACCGACCAGAACCTTTAAAGGTCACCCGGGAACAAAAGCCGAGAAAATGGCTAAGAGAAAGTAAATTAATGGTGAAAAACAAATGTTGAATGATGAATAAAAATAAATTTCTTCATTCACCATTCACCATTCACCATTCACCATTATTAAGATTATGGAAGCGATAGCAAAAACGAAATACTTGAAAGGCTCGCCGCGTAAAGCGCGACTCGTAATTGACTTGATTCGCGGGCGCAATGTTTCGCAAGCCCTGGCGATTCTTAAATTTACCGATAAACGTGCGGCTGACCCGATTGCCAAATGCCTGAGTTCGGCAATTGCCAATGCGACATATTTAGCCGAACAGCAAAACATTGCGATTGACCCGGATGAATTATGGGTGAAAACATGCTTTGTTGATATGGGACCGACGAAAAACCGTCGCCGTATGCGTCCGGCGCCGCAAGGACGCGCTTATCGTGAACAGCGCCATTATTGTCATATCACAATTCAGATTTCCAGTGATGAGCAGCAGGACAGCAAATTCGCTAAAAAAGCTGCTCCGGTGAAAACTGAAGCAGGCGATAAAAAACGCAAGACTTCGGCTAAAAAAGATGAAGCGGAAACAAAGTCGCCGAAAGCGACCGAAGCTTCAAAACCGGTCGTTGAAGCCGACGCGCAGGGAACTGCGGAAGCATCCGATGCGAAAAACGTAACTTCGCAGACTCCGGCTGAAAGACACGAAACGAAACCTGCTGATCAGGCGCAGCTGAACACAAACGAAGAACTGGAAAGACAGTAAAAGGATTCAATAAAGATTATGGGACAGAAAGTTCATCCATACGGCTTCAGAGTCGGATACAACAAAGATTGGCACTCGCATTGGTTCGCCAAGCAGGAATTTGCCGGATTTTTAGCGGAAGATTTAAGATTAAAGCGCGATCTGAAAAAACGCTTTATGGGAGCAGGCGTATCGCACATTGATATCGAGCGCGCCGCGACCAGATTGAAAATCATTATATATACTTCACGCCCGGGTATCATCATCGGTCGCAAAGGCGCTGAAATTGAAAAATTGCGTGAAGATTTGTCAAAGAAAACCGGACGCGAAGTGCTGATTTCGATTCAGGAAGTTCGTCACCCGGAACTGAACGCCCAGCTTCAGGCGGAAAAAATCGCGCAGCAGCTCGAAAAACGTATCGCTTTTCGCCGCGCGATGAAAAAGACGATGGAAGAATCGCAGCGCTTCGGAGCCGAAGGCATCAAGGTAATGATCGCCGGACGTTTGAACGGAGCTGAAATCGCCAGAACCGAGTGGAGCCTGGAAGGACGTCTTCCGCTGCACACGCTTCGCGCCGACATCGATTACGGATTTGCCGAAGCTTTAACGACATTCGGAATCATCGGCGTCAAAGTCTGGATTTATCGCGGAGAGATTCTCGATCCTAACGCTTCGATCGCACGCGGAACGACGACCGATCCGATGAAAGAAGTTAAAGTACAGGGCGGCGGACGCGGAGGCGACCGAAGACCGCGGCGCAGAGACAACAGAAACGATAGATAAAGTTGGTTTTTAGTTTTTGGATTTCAGCTGAAAACTAAAAACGAAGAACTAAAAACTAAAAACTGATTTAGAGGTTAGCTTATTATGTTAATGCCGAAAAAGGTCAAGCACCGAAGAGTTATGAAAGGTCGTATGCGCGGTCAAGCATCACGCGGCGACAAGTTAAATTTCGGTGATTTTGGACTGAAAACACTGGAAGCCGCTTGGATTACCGACCGGCAGATTGAAGCGGCTCGTATCGCCATGACCCGACACATCAAACGTGGCGGTAAAGTCTGGATTAGAATGTTTCCCGATAAGCCGATCACGAAAAAACCGGCTGAAACTCGTATGGGAAGCGGTAAAGGCGCGCCGGATCATTGGGTTGCGGTTGTTAAACCGGGAAGAGTTTTATATGAAATTCAGGGAGTGCCTGAAGAATTAGCTCGCGAAGCTATGCGGCTTGCAGCGCAGAAACTTCCGATTAAAACCAAGTTTGTTACCCGTGCCGAATTAGAAGGAGGCATTGTTTAAGATAATGAAACGCAAAGAACAACTCGACCAGCTTCGTGAAATGGAAATCAGCGAATTGCGCGAGCAAGCTGATGCGCTTAAAGAATCGCTCTTTCGCCTTAAATTTAGAAAAACCTTAGGTGTCGGCGAAACGGTTGCGGATATTCGCCGCGAAAAAAGAACGTTAGCGCGAGTTTATACGTTAATAACGGAAAAGGAAGCAGCCGCTAAACAGGCTTAATTTCCGATAGTTGAGATAGAAAAATGCCAAGAAACAAGAACGAAGAAGTTGACGAAACAGTCGGCACAACAAGCGAAACGGAAGCAACTGAAGCAACAGGCGCCGAATCAAATGCTGACGATAACAATCAGGAAGGACAAACCGCTGCGGTAAATGAAGCAGCTGCCGGCGAAAATGCGTCTCCTTCGATTGTCGAAAGCGTAGTTGAAACAGTTACGTCTGCGGCAAGCAGCGTTGCCGACACGATTGTCGGCGGAGTTGAAAATCTCGTTTCGACCGTCACGGGCGATTCCTCCGCTGAAACGGCTGCACAGAAAGGCGGCAAGCGCGCGGAAAAAATCGGCGTGGTCGCCTCGGACAAGATGACGAAAACGGTTGTCGTCCGCGTTGACCGTTTGGTTAAGCATCCGATTTACCGTAAATACATTCGCCGCAAAAAGAAATTTATGGCGCACGATGAATTGGGCGCGAAAGTCGGCGACAAAGTTCGTATTATTGAAACCAGACCGCTTTCGGCTCACAAGCGTTGGCGCGTTGTAGAAATTGTTCAAAAAGCAGAAAGATAAAATTTAGATGTCAGTGTCAGAAGTCGGGTGTTCGGGCAAAATCTTTTGCTAACATTCAGCCTTTAATATCTAACATCGTTTCGGAGAAACATTATGATTCAGATGCAGACCTCTTTAGCGGTCGCAGACAATTCAGGTGCAAAGCGCGTGGTAATGATTATGCCGATCGGCGGTTCGACGAGTAAAATCGCCCGCCTCGGTGATAAAATCAAAGTAACCGTTAAAGAAGCGGCACCGGATGGAACAGTCAAAAAAGGTAAGGTTTACAACGCCGTAATCGTGCGAACCCGCAAGGAAGTGCGCCGCAAAGACGGTACTTACATTCGCTTTGACGAAAATGCCGCCGTTTTGATTAAAGATGACGGTTCGCCGATCGGCACGCGTGTTTTCGGACCTGTCGCCCGCGAATTGCGTGAAAAGAATTTTATGAAAATCGTCAGCCTCGCGCCGGAGGTGATTTAAGACCATGAAAACGATTAAAAAAGGAACAGTTAAAAGCAAAGTAAAGCGCGGCGATCAGGTTGTTTTCATTGCGGGCAAAGAATATGCCCGTTACGACAGCAACGGCAACCGTCAACCGTTTCGCGGCAGAGTCATCGCCGTAGACGCGCGCAACGGTAAAGTTAAGGTCGAAGGCGCAATGCTTGTGAAAAAACACCAAAAAGCCGTTCCGCAATTAAATAAAGAAGGCGGAATCATCGAAAAAGAAGCTTGGGTCGATGTTTCGAACGTAGCAGTGGTCGATCCGGAAACCGGCAAACCGACGCGCGTTAAATACGAAGTTCGCGACGGCAAGAAAGTTCGCGTTGCGAAAAGCGGAAAAGTTCTTCCGGAACCGGAAAAACTCGTAAGACGCGAACGCAGCACACAAAACGAAGAGTAAAACGGTATTGAAGTTTGGAAACGCCGAAGAAGAGGTGGAAACACAAGGGCGAGTCCCAAACGAATAAAAAAACAATGGCTAGATTAAAAGATAAATACAGAAATGAGATTGCGCCGGCGATCGCCAAGGAATTCGGAATTGAAAATCCGATGGCGATTCCGAGAATCGAAAAAGTTGTCGTAAACATGGGAATGGGCGAAGCGATTTCCAACTCGAAAATTCTCGATACGGCAGTGGAAGAATTAAGATCGATAACCGGGCAAAAACCGGTTGTCACCAAAGCGAAAAAGTCTATCGCCGCCTTTAAGCTTCGCCAGGGCATGAACATCGGAGCCATGGTTACGCTGCGCGGCGACCGGATGTACGAATTTCTCGACCGTTTAATTTCAGTAGCTCTGCCTCGCGTGCGCGATTTTCGCGGCATATCCGCCAAGGCATTCGACGGGCGCGGCAATTATACGCTCGGCGTTCACGAGCAACTGATTTTCCCGGAAATTGATTTTAATAAAGTTGATAAAACTCGCGGAATGAACATTTCCATTGTCACGACAGCGAAGACCGACGAGCAGGCGCGTTCACTTTTGAAAGCACTCGGAATGCCGTTTCGTCAATAATAAAAGGAATTAAAAATGGCAAAGATCAGCAAAATCGTTAAAAACGAAAAACGCAAAAAAAAGGTTACGCAGTTCTCGGAGCGCCGGGCGGCATTAAAGAAAATTATCAATAATCCTGCTTCGACCCCGGAACAAGTAGATGAAGCGGTAATGAAGTTGCAGAAACTTCCGCGCGACGCAAGTCCGGTGCGCGTTCGAAACCGTTGTTCGCAAACAGGAAGACCGCGCGGATTTTTGCGCAAGTTCGGAATGTCGCGAGTTTCTTTCCGCGAATTGTCTTTAGAAGGACAAATTCCGGGTGTGGTTAAATCAAGTTGGTAGATTTTAGATACTAGATGCCAGATGCCGGATGTCGGTTAACACCTATAAAAAACATCTAATATCTAACATTTGACATCTTTTTACTGGAGTAAAATAGAAATGACAGACCCAATAGCCGATATGCTTACGCGAATTCGCAACGCAATTGCTGCGAAACATACGCGCGTCGATATCCCCGGCTCAAAATTGAAATTGGAACTCGCGCGTATTTTGAAAGAAGAAGGTTACATCAATAATTATGTGACCAAAGGCGAAAACGTAAAATACGTCATTCGCATCTTTTTGCGCTACGATGCCAAAGGCACATCTTCTATCAGCCATTTAGCGAGAGTTTCTCGTCCGGGCAGAAGAGTTTATGTTGGAGCAAACGACGTACCGAGAGTTCTCGGCGGTTACGGAATCAATATCGTTTCCACCTCACAAGGTTTGATGAGTGGCAAACGCGCCCGCCGCGAAAACATCGGCGGCGAGATTTTAGCTCAAGTTTATTAAAGGAAGAAGGATGAAGGATGAAGAATAGATACGTTTTATTCTTTGTCAGACAATCCGAAAAAAAGATATGTCGCGTGTAGGAAAAAAACCGATTACGATACCGTCAGGTGTAACCGTTACGATTAACGACAAGGAATTGGAAGTGAAAGGTCCGAAAGGCACCTTAAAGACGCCGGTTCCCAGCGGTATTAAATTTAGACAGGAAGACGGAACTTTAACGGCTGAACGACAAAATGACGATCAGGCAGCGTTTCACGGTTTGGCTCGTGCTTTGGCAAACAACGCCGTTGTTGGCGTAACCGAAGGATTTAAAAAAGAAATGGACGTTGTCGGCGTCGGTTATAAAGCTGACGTTCAGGGCAACAAAATTCTTTTTTCGCTCGGGTATTCACATCCGATCGAATATCAGCTGCCGCAGGGCATCGATGCCAAAACCGAAAGAGTCAACACCAAAGCAACGATCAACCAATACCAAACGACAATCACTTTAAGCGGTATTGATCGCCAACTGCTTGGTCAAGTGGCTGCAGAATTGAATCGTCTGCGCAAACCCGACGCTTATAAAGGAAAAGGCGTTCGTTATGCAGATAAGATTTATCGTTTGAAACCGGGTAAAACAGGAAAATAATGGAGAATGGATAAAAGGTATTAGTCAATGGAAAGTTATTCATTTACTATTTACCTTTACCATTAAAAGATTATGGCAAGTAAAAGTAGAGCAGATATTCGGCGCGGAGTTCACAGCCGCATTCGTAAGAAAGTCAGCGGAACACAGGAACGCCCGCGTCTGGCGGTTTACCGAAGCTTAAATCACATTTACGCACAGGTAATTGATGATATAAACGGTAAAACTTTAGTGGCTGCTTCAACAACCGAGAAAGATTTGCGCGGAACAACCGGCGGAAACATCGAAGCGGCGCAGAGAGTCGGTCGGGCACTTGCCGAACGCGCGCTTTCAGCCGGAGTTGCAAACGTGGTTTTTGACCGCGGCGGTTATGTTTACCACGGCAGAGTTAAAGCGTTACTGGATGCAACACGCGAAGCCGGGTTGAACAAAAACGAATCGTCGCAAGAGGAAACAAAAGAAAGCAATGATGAATAACAAACAAAGAATTTCACCACAAGGTTTGATCTTAAAAGACCAGTTGATTTCGGTTAATCGCGTCACGAAAGTTGTAAAAGGCGGCAAGAATATGTCGTTTGCCGCGCTCGTCGTCATCGGCGACGAAGCAGGTCACGTCGGTTTCGGCACCGGAAAAGCGAAAGAAGTTCCGAACGCAATCAAAAAAGCGGTTGAAGCTGCGAAAAACAATCTCATTCGCGTTCCCTTAATCGACGGAACTCTGCCGCACGAAATGATCGGTGAATACGGCGCAGGTCGCGTTTTGATCAAACCGGCAAAAGAAGGTACGGGCGTTATCGCCGGCGGTGCGGTTCGCGCGGTTTTACAGTCGCTCGGCGTTCACAACGTTCGCACAAAAATCCTCGGATCAAACAATGCGCACAACGTTATTCGCGCCACTTTTGACGGTTTGACGCGAATGAAAGACCCGCTCGAAGTTGCGAGACTTCGCGGCAAGCAAGTTGATGAACTTAGATAAATTACGAACTAACAATTACGGATTAAAAGATAACACTTTTAAGGTTTCGTAGTTCGCGCTTCGTAGTTCGAAATAAAGCAATGGCAAACAAAACAGAACAAAACAGCGGCGGAACAATCAAAATTCAATATTATAAAAGCACGATTGGTTATTCCAAAAAGCAAAAACAGATGGTAAAAAGCCTGGGCATCACCAAGCTTAACCAAACGGTCGAACGTCCGGACACGGCTTCAATGCGCGGCGTCGTGGCGAAAGTACCGCATCTTTTGAGAATTGTCGAATAATAACCGTTGATCGTGAATCGTAAATAGTAAATAGTTTTTCGTCGAGTAATTGACAAAACTCCGTTTACCCGTTTATTATTCACGATTCATTATTTAAGAGGAAAAGAAAATGGCATTAGGACTTAATAATTTGCGACCGGCTGCGGGTTCAACACACAAAAAGAAACGAGTTGGACGCGGACCCGGTTCAGGTCTCGGCAAAACAGCCGGACGCGGTCACAAAGGGCAAAAATCACGTTCGGGTTATTCGAGCAAAATAGGTTTCGAAGGCGGACAGATGCCTCTCCAGCGCCGGTTGCCGAAGCGCGGTTTCACCAATATATTCAAGAAGAAGTGGATTGAAATCAGCTTAGGCAAGATCGAAGAAAACTTTAATTCAGGCGATGAAATTACGCCGGAAGTGCTCCATGAGCGCGGGCTTATCAAAAAAGCCAAGCACGATCTGGTGATTTTAGGCACCGGCGAGGTTTCCAAAGCTCTGAAGATTTCCGCTCACCGCTTTACAAAAACAGCCAGAGAAAAAATCGAAAACGCAGGCGGAACAATCAAGGAAATTACCAAAACAAAGGAAACTGAAGCAGCCAGCTAATAATCAATCGAAGATTCGGTCTGCACAATAGAGGAAAAATATGGAGAAGTTTTTTGCCGCCGTCCAGAATATGTTCAGGGTTCCTGAACTCAGGAAACGTATTCTCTTTACGCTCGGACTTTTAGCAGTATATCGCCTTGGCGCGCACGTTACTGCGCCCGGCATCAACAAAGTACAGCTTGAAAGAGTCTGGGGCGAAGTCGCCGGAACGCTTCTCGGTGTTCTTGATTTATTTTCCGGCGGAAACTTTCGCACGATTTCGGTGTTCGCTTTAGGCGTCACGCCGTATATTACCGCGTCGATTATTATGCAGCTTCTTCCGGTGCTTTCACCGGCAATGAAGAGAATTCAGGAAGAGGGCGAAGTCGGGCGACAAAAAATAAATCAGTGGACTCGCTATTTGACGGTAGTTTTGTGTGCGGTTCAAACATTCTTTGTTGCAACCTGGCTTAGCCGCAACGGCGTTATTGCCGAAACGTGGGCGGCGACGGCGATGGTCGTCATTACGCTGACAACCGGTACGATCTTTGTTATGTGGCTCGGCGAGCAGATTACCGAACGCGGAATCGGAAACGGCATATCGCTTTTGATTTTCGCGGGTATCGTTATCGGCTTGCCCAGCGGATTACAGCAGATTTCCGAAAGAGTTCGCGCGGGCGACCCGATGCAGACGCTCGGCGTAATCTTCTTAGTCGTTGTTGTCATCGCTTTGATCGCTCTGATCGTTTACGTCGAATCGGCGCGCCGCAATATCGCGATCAGTTACGCGAGCAGGCGTGTCGGCAATCAAACTTTTCGCGGGCAGGAAACCAGCTTGCCTTTGAAGCTGAATATGGGCGGCGTTATTCCGGTTATTTTCGCTTCTTCGGTTCTGGCGATGCCGCAGACGCTTTTCTCGGCTTTCCCTCCGGCTCAACCGGGAACGGAAGGTTATGATCCGAATTCGACCTGGACAAAAATATACACGTTTTTTCAACAGTTTCACGGCGGCGATCCGTATTACGAGTTGGTGTTTCTGACGCTGATCGTGTTGTTTACATTCTTTTATATAACGATTGTCTTCAATACCGATGAAGTGGCTGATAACTTGAGAAAACACGGCGGATTTATCGCCGGCGTTCGACCGGGCGCTCCGACGGCGGAATATTTGAACGGCATTTTAACGCGGCTGACAACCGTCGGCGCTTTATACCTTGCCTTCGTTGCTTTCGCTCCGCAAGTTCTTTTGAGCGGGTTCAGAGTCGGGCGTTTGCCGTTCATCGGCACGAGTCTCGATAACTTCTTAACCTCTACGCCGGGACTTAGCTGGATTCCGACCGGTCTCGGGTATCAATTTTTCTTCGGCGGAACATCGCTTTTAATTATTGTCGGCGTGGCGATGGACACGGTCGCGCAAATCGAAGCGCAGCTCGTAATGAGAAATTACGAAGGCTTCTTGGGCGCGGGCTCGCGTCTGCGCGGCAGAAGAAGTTAAGCTATTGCATCAAAGAGCCACAGAGTTCAAGAGATTTAAATAAAATACATTTTCTCTGCGAGTTCCGTGGCTCTGTGGTGAATAAATTTAATGAGTAAAATTATTGTTTTAATCGGCGCTCCAGGCGCAGGCAAAGGAACGCAAGCCAGGCTTTTAGAAGAAAAACGCGGAATACCGCAGATTTCTACCGGCGATATGTTTCGCGAAATGAAAAAAGCCGACACTCCGCTCGCGCGCGAAGTGCAGGAAACAATGGCGGCGGGAAATTTAATTTCAGACGATTTAACATATAAAATCGTTAAAGAAAGAACAGCTCGCGCCGATTGCCAAAATGATTATATTTTAGACGGTTATCCGCGAACTGCCGTGCAGGCGGCGCAATTGGAAGACCTGGCATCCGAACAAAACAAAACTATTCAGGCGATCGAGATTGATGTTCCGCGCGCGGAACTGCTGAAACGTTTGACCGGACGCCGTTCCTGTTCGGTTTGCGGCGAAATTTACAATATTTATTCGAAACCGCCGAAACAGGATAATGTCTGCGATTTTCATCCTGAAACGACTTTAACGCACAGAGCCGACGACAATGAAGAAAGCGTCGGAACCAGGCTGGCGAATTACGACGAGCAGACAAAGCCTCTGCTCGAGTATTACGAAAAGTCCGGAAGACTGGAAAAAATTGACGGCACGCGCGAGCTTCAGCAAATTTACGCCGATCTGGATAAATTAATATAATTGTTTATCGGTTAAGCAAAAGCTTTGCGGAATAATGTTGAAATATTCAACAATAGAAAATTTGTTCTGGAAGTTTGGCGGGCTTATATTAGGTAAAAGAATGATTGTTGCGAAGTCTAAAAAAGACCTGGATAAAATGCGCGAAGTAGGCGAGCTGATCGCGGAGGTGCGCGAGACTTTGCGAAAGATGGTTGCGCCCGGAATCACGACGCTCGAACTTAATGCGGCGGCGGAAAAAATGATGCGCGAGCTTGGCGGCACTCCGGCGTTTCTCGGCTATCACGGATTTCCTTTTTCGATCTGCGCTTCGGTCAATGAAGCGATCGTTCACGGATTTTCCAGCGACGAACCCCTGAAAGAAGGCGATATCGTATCGCTCGATATGGCAGCCAAATATAACGGCTTTGTCGGTGATACGGCGTTTACGGCTCCGGTCGGCGAGGTCAGCGATGAATTAAAACAATTGATCCGCGTTACGGAAGAATGCCTCGAACTCGGAATACAGCAGTGTTACCCGGGTAAAAGAGTCGGAGATATCGGCTGGGCAGTTCAGCAGCACGCCGAAAAATTCGGGTACGGAATCGTTCGCGATTATACGGGACACGGCATCGGGCGCTCGATGCACGAAGCTCCGCAAATCGCCAATTACGGAAGACCGGGAACGAGAGAAAAAATTCGCGCCGGGTATTGTTTTGCGATCGAGCCGATGTTAAATCTCGGAACGCACGAAACGAAGACTCTGGCGGACAAGTGGACGGTTATAACATTAGACGGAAAACCCAGCGCTCACTGCGAACATACCGTAGCAGTTACCGAAGAGGGACCCGAAA
The DNA here is from genome assembly GCA_025463125.1 of Acidobacteriota bacterium. Classification (GTDB taxonomy): domain Bacteria; phylum Acidobacteriota; class Blastocatellia; order Pyrinomonadales; family Pyrinomonadaceae; genus SXVE01. The sequence goes on from JAOAPX010000187.1 coordinate 14,197, forward strand.
TACTGACTTTAACCAAAGAGCAGAAAGCACAGTTAAATAAAGGAAAAAGCGAAACCGTCGCAGCTTAACTTGAAAAACAATTCAAAAAAGGCTAACATTTACGGTTTGTCCAACTAAACGATAAGTTGGCTAATAAGCTATGTCAAAAGAAGAAGCGATAGAAGTCACAGCGACAGTACTGGAAACTTTGCCGAATGCGATGTTTAAGGTTGAACTGGAAGATAATAAACATCAGGTTTTGGCGCATATTTCCGGGAAAATGCGCAAAAATTTTATTCGAATCTTACCGGGTGACAGAGTTTTGGTCGAGCTTTCGCCGTACGATTTAAGTCGCGGGCGAATTACCTATCGTTATAAATAAAAAAGAGAGGGAAGCAAAATGAAAGTTCGTCCTTCAGTAAAGAAGATTTGCGATAAGTGCAAAGTTATTCATAGGAAAGGAATTGTGCGCGTGATTTGTGAAAATCCGAAGCATAAGCAACGACAAGGTTAATAAATTCAAACATTCAAAATTCAAAATTTTCGTTTAGACCTTAATATTGGATTTTGCAGTTTGAATCTTAAATTTAGGAGAAAATATGGCTCGCGTAGCAGGAGTTGATTTACCGCCGAATAAAAGGGCGCAGATTGGTTTAACTTATATTTACGGCATCGGGAAGTCGCGCTCGACCGCGATTTTAAACAATGCGGATATTAGTATCGATGTAAAGATAAAGGATCTGAACGAGGATGAACTCACACGGATTCGTACTATCATCGATCAACAAGGCGAAGTCGAAGGTGATTTGCGCAAACGCGTGCAGATGGACATTAAACGCTTAATGGACATCGGCGCATACCGCGGATTGCGTCATCGCCGCAGCTTGCCTGTGCGCGGACAACGCACAAGCACCAATGCAAGAACTCGCAAAGGTCCGCGTAAAGCCGCCGTCGCGAAGAAAAAAGCACCAGGTAAGAAATAGCAATATGTAGACAGCCGCTTAGAGTCGGTGGAAAGCGTTTTTTTCTGCTGCCTACTCTGCCTTGCTGGCTACTGACCACTTGAATTATGGCAAAAGCAACTACAACAAAAGGTAAGAAAACTTACAAAAAGAAAGAAAGAAAGAATATTCCGGTCGGGATTGTGCATATTGCGGCGTCGTTTAACAACACGCTGATTTCTATCACTGATTCTCAGGGAAATTTAGTGGCACAATCTTCTTCGGGCGCGCGCGGCTTTAGAGGTTCGCGTAAAGGAACTCCTTTTGCCGCTCAGCAGGCAGCATCCGAAGCGGCGCGTAAAGCGTCGGAAGCGGGAATGCGCGAAGTCGAAGTTCGGGTCAAAGGTCCGGGCGGCGGTCGCGAATCAGCGATTCGCGCGATCGCTCAAGCGGGAATTCGCGTAACTTCAATTCGCGACACGACGCCGATTCCGCACAACGGCTGCAGACCGCCGAAACGCAGAAGAGTTTGAGAATACACAGGTTTTGATTTGCAGCTTATAGTTGCCGGGTCAAAATCTAAAAGTGTAATTTAGTATTAATAATCGAAAGGACGAAGGGTAAATTTAATCGTAAATTGCCTGTAAACTTTTCCGTCAAAATTGCTGTCGAGCGATCTTGCGAAGTTTTGTTAACGGCTGATATTTCGGCGAAACCGAACGGGGCGCAAATTAAACGGCAGCGGACTGGAGGCAACAAAAGATAAATGGCTAGATATAGAGAAGCGGTATGCCGCTTATGCCGCCGCGAAGGCGCAAAGTTATTTTTAAAGGGTGACAAGTGCTATAAAGCAAACTGCACTATCGAGAAAAGAGGAACGAATCCTCCGGGACAACACGGCGCCGCGCGCCGCAAAATGCTTGCCGGCTACGGGCAGCAGCTTCGAGAAAAACAGAAAGTTAAACGTATTTACTTTGTTCTCGAAAAACAATTTCGCAATTACTTCGAGAAAGCGCTCCGCCAGAGAGGCGTCACCGGCGAAAATCTTTTGTTTTTGCTTGAGCGCAGACTTGATAACGTAATTTACCGGTCGGGTTTTTCGACTTCGCGCCGTCAGGCTCGTCAGCTTGTAAATCACGGACATATTTTTGTTAACGGACGCAAAGTAGATATTCCTTCGTTCCAGGTGAAAGTCGGAGACGTCATTACCGTTAAGGAAAAGAGCAGCAAGAACGTTCACGTCGAAGGCGCATGGCAAACTGCCGTCGGTCGCGGTCGCCCGAACTGGATTTCAGCAGGCAGTGAAGATTTGAGCGTAACGGTTTCGGCTTTGCCGAAGCGTGAAGATATTGACCAAAATATCAACGAGCAGTTAATCGTCGAACTTTACAGCAAGTAATCTTTAAAGTTCAAGGTTTAAGCAGCAAGGTTTATTTAGTTTTATCTAAATTAAAATACTGCCGTTTAAGCCTTGAACTTGGAACTATTTTAAAAAGAATATGACACAAAGCAATAATTGGACAGATTTCCAAATGCCGAGTCGCTTAAACGTCGAAACCGAAACTTTGACCGAGCGATACGGAAAATTCTATGCTCAACCTTTTGAACGCGGGTTCGGCACCACCATCGGAAATTCAATCAGGCGCGCGCTGTTGTCTTCGATTGAAGGAGCGGCGATCACGGCAGTAAAAATCGAGGGCGTAGAACACGAATTTTCGTCGATCAAAGGTGTTGTGGAAGATGCTACGGACGTTATTTTAAATCTCAAACAAATTCCATTTAGATTACATAGCTCGGGACCGAAAACTTTAACAATCAGCAAAAGCGGTGCCGGCGAAGTTACCAGCGCTGATATCGAAACCGACGGGGAAGTAGAGGTTCTCGATTCAAACGTTCACATTGCCACCATCAGTGCGAACGGCGAAATAAATATTGAAATGCGCTTAAAGCGCAGCCGCGGATACGTTTCAGCCGAATTCAATAACGACGAAGATCTTTCGGTCGGCTACATCCCGATCGATTCGGTTCATACGCCGATCAAAAAGGTTAATTACACGGTTGATAAAACGCGTCAGGGCTCGAACACAGAATTTGATAAATTAACGATCGAAGTCTGGACCGACGGATCGGTCGCGCCGGAAGATTCGATCGGACTGGCGGCAAAACTCGTTAAAGATCATATGTCGATCTTTATCAATTTTGAAGAGGAAGAAGAAGAATACAAATACGAAGATATCGCGCGTCCGCCGCTTATGCGCAACGACCTGCTCGACAAATCCGTAGACGAACTGGAACTTTCCGTGCGTTCATACAATTGTTTGAAAAACGCGGATATTCGTTCGATTCGTGATTTAATTCGCCGCAGTGAGCGCGATATGCTGCATACGAAAAACTTCGGTAAAAAATCATTGACGGAAATTAAAGACCTTCTGCACGGAATGGGCTTGGATTTCGGAATGGATTTTGATGAACAAGGCAATCCGATTCCGGGATCGGGCGGACGTGATTTAGATTAAATTTAAGTAGATAGTAAACGGCGGAACATAAGGAATTCTTTTCTCGCGTTCTGCCGTTTACTAAGTACTATCTACTATTTATTATTATGAGACATTTAAAAGCACATCGTAAATTAGGCAGAACAACAGAACATAGAATTTCGCTTCTGCGAAATTTAGCAACGTCTTTAATTAATGCCGAGAAAGAATACATCGTAACGACCGTTCCAAAAGCGAAAGAACTGCGACCGTATGTCGAAAAAGTTATTACGCTGGCGCGCAAGGCAAAAAATCTGACCGGCGATGAAGCAAAAGTTCAGGAAGTGCATCTGCGCCGCCAGGCTGCCAGATTTTTCCACGCCGGAAACAGCACCTTTAAGGAACAGCAAAGTCGTTTTCGCGGCAAAAAAGGCGAATCGAAAGAGCCGATTGAAAGAACTGCGGGCGTTAAAGCCGTTCAGAGACTTTTCGGCGAACTAGGAACGCGTTACAAAGACCGTAACGGCGGTTATACGCGTATTATCAAGCTCGGACGACGTCAAGGCGATAACGCTGAAATGGCAGTCATCGAGTTAGTTGATAATGCTCGCGAAGCCGCGGCTAAACAGCAGTAAAGAACAGAAGGGGGGCAGGATGAGCGAGAATACAGAATCAGCCAAAGTAAAAAAACAGGAAGAAATAAGCAAAAGTAAAACACGTCGTAGCGGAAAACGCGATCAGCCGACCGAAGCTTCGCTTAATATGGCTGAATTGCGTGAACTCGCAGAGCTTGTAAACGAACACGGATTTACGGATTTTGAATTCGAAAATGAAAACATTCGCGTTCGTTTGAGTAAAATGACCGCGGCTCCGGTTATGCAGGCGGTCAACCCGATTTCTGCCGCACCCGCATTTGCTGCTGCTGCTCCCGCCGCACAGACATCTGCGGCGCCGGCGGCATCCGACGAAGCAACTCAGGAAGATGATTTATATAAAATCACCTCGCCGATTGTCGGAACCTTTTATCGCTCGCCCTCGCCTGACAAAGAACCTTATGTTCAGGAAGGAAGTAAAGTGACGCCGGAAACAACCGTTTGTATTGTTGAGGCGATGAAGCTGATGAACGAAATTCAGGCGGAAACAACCGGCGAAGTCGTCAAAATTTATGTCGAAAACGGTCAACCGGTCGAATACGGTCAGCCGCTTTTCGGAATCAGGAAATAAAGAGTTTAGCCGCGAACAAACACAAAAGGACGCGAAAATCAGTAAAAGTGTAAAAAATGTATTTGATTTTTGTTCGTGCTTTTCGGTGTTTGTTCGCGGCTAAAATTTTGTAATGAAAAAACGCGAAATTCGCAAAATTTTAATCGCTAATCGCGGCGAAATTGCCTGTCGGATAATCTGGACGTGCAAGGAAATGGGTATCAAAACGGTAGCGGTGCATTCCGAAGCCGATAAAGAAGCCCTGCACGTGCGTTATGCGGATGAAGCCATCTGCATCGGCGCGCCGCCGTCTGCTCAAAGTTATTTAAATATTCCGGCAATCATCAGCGCCGCTGAAATCACGAACGTCGATGCAATTCACCCGGGCTACGGCTTTTTAGCCGAATCGGAAACATTCGCCAAAATCTGCGAGGATTGTAATATCAAGTTCATCGGACCGAAGCCGCACGTCATCGGTATGATGGGCGATAAGGTTGAAGCGCGCCGAACGATGAAAGCCGCAGGCGTGCCGATTCTGCCCGGAAGCCCGGATCCGATCGAAAGCGCGGACGAGGCAATCAGGCTGGCAAAAGAGATAGGCTTTCCGGTTATTATAAAAGCGGCGGCGGGCGGCGGCGGGCGCGGAATGCGTATTGTGCGAAAAGAAGAAGACCTTGCCGTCAATCTCGAAACAGCCCAGACCGAAGCTCTCGCGGCATTTAAAAACGGCGCGGTTTATATCGAAAGATATATCGAGCGCCCGAGGCACATCGAAATTCAGGTTTTAGCCGATGAATACGGAAACGTGATACATCTCGGCGAGCGCGAATGCTCGATTCAGCGGCGACATCAGAAGCTGCTCGAAGAAGCTCCTTCGCCCGTGGTTACGCCTGAGCAGCGGGATGAAATGGGCGCCGTAGCCGTTAAAGCGTGTCAGGAAATCGGGTATTCGAGCGCGGGAACTTTTGAGTTTTTGCTTGATGAAGACGGTTCGTTTTATTTTATGGAAATGAACACCCGAATTCAGGTTGAGCATCCGGTTACGGAGATGGTCACGCTAGCCGATATCGTGCGAAATCAGATTCGCATTGCGCAGGGCGAAGAACTCGGATTTACTCAGGAAGACGTGCTGATTGTCGGGCATTCGATCGAATGCCGAATTAATGCTGAAGACCCGGAAAAATTCACGCCGTCGCCCGGGAAAATCACGGCTTTTAATATTCCGGGCGGTCCGGGCGTTCGTGTCGATACGGCGGTTTATCCGGGATACACGGTTCCGCCTTATTACGATTCGATGATTGCCAAGTTGATCGTTCACGCGCGCACGCGGGAACTTGCAATCGCGCGAATGCGGAGAGCTCTGGAAATGATGGTCGTCGAAGGAATCAAAACGACCATTCCGCTTCACATCAAGATAATGAATGACGAGCGCTTTCAGAAAGGAGATTTTTCCACCAAATTTATGGAAGAATTCCAGCACTAACCGGTCGTTGATTATTAAAGCCTGTTTGTGTTAATTTTGAGAAAGCATTTAATCATTAAACTATAACCAATTAAATGACTGAAGTTTTTGCGGTTATCATTTTATATAAAATGAATTTACTGCGAGCAAGGAGAGACTATTTTTAATAAATAAAAAGATATTTATGGCAACAGATAAAGAGTTAAAAGAACAAATTGTTGGTGATTATAAAACTCACCAATCGGATACGGGTTCGTCGCAGGTGCAGGTAGCGCTTTTAACGCAGCGAATCAATGAACTGACAGAGCACTTCAAAGTGCATAAAAAAGATAATCATTCACGCCGAGGCTTATTGAAAATGGTTTCACGCAGACGCAAATTGCTCGATTATTTAAAACGTCGCGATATAAATGAATATCACGAAATCATCAAAAAATTAGGATTACGCAGATAAAAGCGAGAATTGAGAAACGAAAAAACGGGTAACGGCGAGAGTCTGACGCTTTTTTGCTTCTCAATTTTCACTTAGATATGACTTCTTCGAGTCATTGTAAAACGAGTTCTCTCGAAGAATTTGTCGGCGGTCGCTGAACGTGACAGCATATTTAGCCGCCGGGCAAAAGAGAACAGTCGCAAAATTAGAGATAAAAAGCGGCAGGGCTTCACGGCACAGCAACCTGTCGCTTTTTTTTATTTGAGGACAAAGAGAAATGACACAGAAAAGATACTTGAATGAATCAATCAAGGTCGGCGACAAAGACTTAAAGATTGAGACCGGAAAGGTCGCCAAACAAGCCGACGGATCGGTCGTAATTAGTTACGGCGAAACGATGGTTTTAGTCACAGCCGTTAGCGCTCATACTGCAAAAGAAGGATTGGATTTTTTCCCGCTCACTGTCGAGTATCGTGAATCCAGTTACGCCGCCGGACGTATTCCGGGCAATTACTTTCGCCGTGAAGGTCGTCCGAATGAAAAGGAAGTTTTAACCTGTCGTCTGATCGACCGTCCGGTTCGTCCGCTTTTTCCTGACGGCTATCGATTTGAAACGCAGATTGTCGGTTCGGTTCTGTCGGCTGACGATGAAAATGATCCTGATGTTATCGCTATTACCGGAGCATCAGCCGCGCTCTACCTGTCGGATATTCCATTTGAAAACCCGATCGCAGCCGTTCGCATCGGTTTGATCGAAGGCAAATATAAAGTTAACCCGACTTATGACGAAAGGCGCGAATCGGATTTGAATTTAGTAGTGGCGGGAACCGAAGAAGCGATTGTCATGGTCGAAGCCGAAGCCCAGGAAGTGCCGGAAAACATTATGGTCGAAGCCCTGATGCTGGCACACAAAGAAATTAAACGTTTATGTCTGTGGCAGAGAGAGTTATTTAAGGTTCTCGATATTCAAAAACGCGAATTTTCCGTCGCCGAGCTGGATGCAGCTCTTTCGAGCGAAATCGAACAAACTTACAGCGAGCGTCTGCGCGAAGCGCTCGATACGCGCGGTCAAAACAAATTGGCGAGCTACAGCGCCGTCGATGCTTTGAAAAAAGAAGTCGTAGAAAGCTATCCGGCTGAAGATGCCGAAAAACGCGTAATGGCTGGCAAAGTTTTCTCGAATTTGAAAGAGAGAATCTTTCGTGAAGACATTTTAGGCAACCGCCGCCGTCCGGACGGGCGCAAATTCAGCGAGATTCGCCCGATTACGTGCGAAGTCGGCTGGCTGCCGCGCGTTCACGGTTCAGCGCTTTTCACGCGCGGCGAAACGCAGGCGATCGCGACGACAACGCTTGGAACGAAAATGGACGAGCAGTATACGGATGATTTGGAGAAAGGCGAAGTTCGCAAGCGATTTATGCTTCATTACAATTTCCCGCCTTACTCGGTCGGTGAAACGGGACGTTTCGGCGGTTCGAGCCGCCGCGAAATCGGTCACGGAAATTTAGCGCGCCGCGCTCTGCAATATGTTTTGCCCGATGAAAGCGAGTTTCCATACACGCTCCGCATCGTTTCGGAAATCACTGAATCAAACGGTTCATCTTCGATGGCGACGGTTTGCGGCGGATGCTTAAGCTTGATGGACGCGGGCGTTCCGATTAAAAAACCGGTTGCGGGCGTCGCGATGGGTTTGGTTATGGAAGGCAATCGATACGCGATTTTGTCCGACATTGCCGGAGCCGAAGATCATTACGGCGATATGGATTTTAAAGTTACCGGAACAGCCGACGGCATTACGGCTTTGCAGATGGACATCAAAATCGGCGGCATCAACGCGCAGATTTTGTCCGAAGCTCTCGAACAGGCTCGCAAAGGTCGCATTCATATTTTGAATATAATGGTGCAGGCTATCAACGCGCCGCGCGAAGAGCTTTCGCAGTATGCGCCGCGCATTATCACAATCAATATTCACCCGGACAAGATTCGCGAAGTAATCGGACCAGGCGGTAAAATCATTCGCTCGATTACGGAAGAAACCGGCGCGAAAATTGATATTGCCGACGACGGAACGATCAGCATCGCGACGGCTGACGGCGAAGCGGCGCAAGCGGCGGTCGAACGCATCAGAGCGATTACAGCCGAAGCCGAGATCGGAGAAACCTATCTCGGAACCGTTAACCGAATCGTCGATTTCGGCGCTTTCGTCGAAATTTTCGCGGGCGTCGAAGGTTTGCTGCATATTTCCGAAATTTCCGACCGAAGAGTGCGCGACGTGCGCGACGAGCTCAAAGAAGGTCAGCAAATTATGGTGAAATGCATCGGCAAGGAAGGCAACAAGATCAAGCTTTCCCGCAAAGCCGTTCTGCAGCAGGAAAAAGGCTCGGAAAACGGATCGAATAACGGTTCCGTCGACGAGTAATCTAAATTCGTTTATTCAGCAAAAAAATAAAAAGAGTAAAGGAAAAGCTTCAGGGCGATTTCTTTACTCTTTTTACTTTTTACAGGTGAAAATTATAGCGAAAAACAAATTAATACAAAAAAAGTTCGTGTGTTTTTACAATTTCGCGATCGGTGTGAAAAATAAAATGTAAATATTCATAAAAATAATTTTCTGGAAAAATGTCGCCATTAAATCTTATAACCTGATGTATTTTACAAATATATAGTTTGCAGAGGCAAAAAAAGGCTCAAAATTAAAAAAATAGTGCATTTAAATAAATTTTTTGATATAGTTTGCCGAAAACTCTAAAGGGAATTACACAAAACTCAAAAAATCACTGGTGTAGGTGTTTGTTTTCTTACGCTTGAATGTTTAGCCGGGTGAAAAAAAATGAAAAATTTTAATCTCAGATTTTCTCTGTCAGTCTTCTGTATCTATTCGATATTGGTGGCTTTTGCTTCGTCCGTCAGCGCCGCGCCCGTTCGATTTAATCAGGTCGTGCAGGTTATAAACGCAAAGCCCGGCAAAGCAAACACCGGCAGTTTTTCGCAGCTTCGCCTGGCTGGTGACGATGTCGTAAGCGTTGGAGACGGCGATGATAAAAAAGCCGCGCCGCGACAGGACGACCGCATTATTACAGAGACAAGATTTGAAATCGTCGAAGACGACGTTTGTGATTGCGTCGAGGAAGAAGTTATCAGAAGAGGCTTTCCGAAATGGGCTTTGTTAGGATTAGCCGCCGTTCCGCTTTTCTTTTTGATCAGAACGGGGAAAACGCCTACTCCGACGCCGACGCCGACGCCGCCTTCGACCGCGACGCCGACGCCGACAACGCCGACACCGACGCCGACAACACCGACGCCGACGCCGACGCCAACCCCGCCTTCGACCGTAACGCCGACTCCGCCGGAACCGGTTCCCGAACCGATGACCATTTTGCTTTTCGGAACCGGACTTGCAGGAATCGGAGTTGCCGCCCGGAAAAGATTAGGTAAAAAGGAAAAGAAAGAAAATCAGGATTAGTCGCGTAAACGGCGCGGAAAAGAATTTCTCAAAAAAGCTTTGAAACAATTCGGCGAAAATTTGCTGATCGAAACAGCGAGCGAAAAACAGGTTTCGTAAAAAAGGACGGAAGGATGCGAAAATTTAGATACGATTTTTTATTTGTTATCGGCTTAATGCTCACAATCGGTTTGATGAATGTCTCGGCTAATGCCGGCGACGACAAAATCAAGCGACCGAAAAATATGGGCATTCTTTCGGTGAAAACAGCGCCGGAAGCATTTCCGGTCAGAGTTAACGGGCAGGTGGTCGGGATGAGCGGCGTTTCGACACCGGCTGAATTTTATCTCGCGCCGGGAATGCACCGCGTTGAAATCCAGGGTCCGAACGGTCAGACCTTTTCAAAAGAACTCGAAATCAGAAGAAACGCAAAAAATTGTATTTGTATAAAAATCGTCGAACAAAATATCAGCCGCCCTTGCCCGTATGATGTTCGCGTTGACGGTCCGGACAAAGTTCTGGAAGGCGACCTGATCACATTCGCCGCTTTTAACGCGGTCACGGCATCGGAAACGCCTTTGAAATATAATTGGACGGTTTCGCCCCAGGCGGTTCGTATTACTAGCGGTCAGGGAACGCCTTCGATTACGGTTGACACGACCGGAATGGGCGGACAGACAGTTCGCGCCGAACTCGACGTCTGGGACGGAGCTTACGACGCCAATTGCCGGCAGAGAATTTCCGTGCCGACCGAAGTTGAAAAGCCGAAAGTTCCCGAAGCGGTTCGCTGCGACGTGTTTGAATCGCGCGCTTTCGACGACGATAAAGCGCGTTTCGACAACTGCGTTATCGAACTGCAAAATCGTCCGGATTCGCAGCTTTACATTATCGTTTACCAGGGAACCGACCGTTTAAGCCGAACGACGAACAACGCCGATAAATTGAGCAAGCGCACTTTGGATTATCTGGTTAAAACGCGCGGCGTCGATCCGAGGCGTATAAGCATCGTCAATTGGGGAACGCGCCCGACGACATCGTTTGAAATCTGGATTATCCCGCCCGGAGCGCAGCCGCCGGTGCCGCAATAAAAATAAGCCGAGATAAGGAAAAAGGAGAAAGGGAGATTCAAAAAGAGTTTCCCTTTCTCCTTTTTAATTTGGTTAATTGTTAAAAACAAACTGTAATTGTAAAATCTAGCTTTTGAAAATTTATAAACATTCGGGTTGAAAACTTTACCGGACGGATCGATTAAAAATCCGAAATTTAAAATCAAATTATGCCTGCATCAAACATTGAAACAATTGTATCTTTAGCAAAAAGACGCGGATTCGTTTTTCCCGCTTCGGACATTTACGGCGGCTTGGGCAGTTCCTGGGATTACGGCTCGCTCGGCGTCGAATTGGCAAACAACATCAAAAAATCCTGGTGGCGCTGGCTCGTCCACGAGCGCGACGAC
>JAOAPX010000048.1 GCA_025463125.1 Acidobacteriota bacterium
CGGGAGAAAAGACGCCGCCTTTTAATTTGTGCGACGTAAAGCCGTATTTTTCCTTCAAGTCCCTGGCGTGCTCGACGAGTTGTTCAATTGTTCTGACTTCGCCTTCTCCTGTGTTCGAATTGGCGTAGCGAAAAAACAGATACGAAGCGAACGGCACATTATCCTGTAGTTTGCCGCCTAAGATTTCGTAAACCGGCGCGTTCCATTACTGCCCTAAAATGTCGAGACAGTCGAATTCGAGCGCGGCTAAAATCTGCGTCCGGTTGTTGTATAAAGAGGCGGTCGGATTGGCGATTCGAAAACGCATTTCCTCTAAATTCGCCGGATCGTGCCCGACCAGGTAAGATTTCATCGCGCGGAAAACCGCTTCGGCACTTTCTCCGCCGCCGCCCATCTCGCCGAGTCCGATTATTCCCTCGTCGGTTTCCACTTCGACAATCGTTCTGACGAATCTGCCCCAATGACAGCCGTTGGCATGACGAAGCGGCGCTTCTAACGGCACCGTCACGGTCGTCGCTTTAATATCTACTATTTTCATTGCGTGATTTTATTATCCTGCAAAAACTTCCAGATTTCTTCAAAACTGCGAACGTATTCGGACTGCTCGAACATTCCGTGCCCTCCGTTTTTGATTGTAAAAAGCTTGTTTGTAACTTTTGATTTATCGAGCGCGTCTTTCAGGCGCGTCGCGTGCGAATAAGGTACAACGTCGTCTTTGTCGCCGTGAATCGTTAAAACGGGCGGCAAACCCGGACGAACATAAGTCAAAGGCGAAACGCTCCTGGCGATTTCCGCTGCGTTCGGCTGGCTTCCCATCCACATCACGGCGTAATTTTTCAGGTTCGCGCCCTGAATCAAATCGTTGACGTCCGTTATGCCGTACCAGTTGATAATCGCCGCGACATTGATTTTTTCATCGCCGTAACAGCGATTATCGAACGGCGTTTTATCGGGCAGCATTCCCGTGATCAAGGATAGATGCCCGCCTGCGGAATGCCCGGTCAGGACTATTTTCGACGTGTCGAAATTCCATTGTTTTGCGTTGCGCGCGACCCAGCGCAGAGCGCATCGCGTATCTTCGACCGCGCCGGGCGCGAGCGAATTTCCCGCCATCCGGTATTCGACGTTGACCACGCGCCAGCCTTTTTCCAGGTAAGGCAGAAGCTGGTAAACCGAGCCTTCTTTCGACCCGAAAATCCACCCGCCGCCGTGTATGTATACGAGCGTGGGCGTCGGGTTCGGATTATCGCGCGGGTACCATACGTCGAGTTTCAAAGGCGTATTGTTCGCGCTGCCGTAAACGACATCGGGCTGCATCCAATAGCGATCGGCGATTCGCAAAAGCGCTTCGCTCGTATTTTGCGCCTGCACGAAACTTGCCGAAAACAGCAGAAGAAAAAGGCTCAGAATTTTTGTTTTCATTTCATTATTCTCAAAATTTAGCCGCGGATTTACGCGGCGGACGCTGATAAAAACGGGATTTCTATTACTTAAAATTACAAAATAAATCCGCGTTTATCCGCCTAAATCCGCGGCTAATTTATTTCTTCTTTCAGATCCAAAATCTAAATCCCAAAATCGTTACGCCGCCTTGACGCCGTTTTTCGTCGCCGTGTAAATTTTGCCCTGGTAATTGATATTGCGCAGCTCGGCTTTCGGATCGAACGCGCCGAACTGCGGTTTCGCCGTGATTTCGCCGAAAAGTCCGGCGTTGACGCCGAAGATCGAATCCACGATCGGTTCGAGATAATTGCAGCCGGCGACGCACGCCCAATCGTTGATGTAAGGCGGATCGCTCGGCGCTTTGATCGCCGCGCCGTTTGATTCGGGATCGACGAAAGTCTCTGCGAAATGAGCCTGCGCGATCGGTCCCTGGCGAGTCGATTTCGCCAGACCTTTGATCCAATCGAGCGCGACAGAGGTTTCGCCCGCCGCGTATAATCCGCTTAAGGCGAGCGCCGCCCACGAGCAATACGCGCCCGTCCATTGATGATCCGGGCGAATGCTGAAGGTAACGTCCAGATCCTTGGTCGAAAGCGCGCGCATCCACGTCGGCGTTTGCAGTTCGCGCCGGAAAAACGCGACCATTTCCTTTTTCTGGCTGGCGGGCATCATATCGCCGATGTTCATCAAGGTCGTGCCGAAATCGTAGCAGTGGTGAACTTCGTTGTAAGAGCCGTCGGGCAGGCGGCAGCGCCAGATTCCCTTGCCGTCAACGTAAAGCTGCTGAACGCGCTTGCCGAGTTCAACGGCTTCGCGCCGCATCGCGACGGCTCGCTCTTTCTGTCCTTTGTATTCGAGCAAATCGGCGGCAAATCGTAAGTTGTAAACATTCGCCGCATTCAGTCCGGCGACTTCGTGAACGTAGCTCGAAACGGCTTCCAAAAGATTCGTCACGCCGCCGTAATCGGCTAAACCGTGCTTGTTCGTGTCGAGCTTGCGCCAGTTTTCGGCGTAGGAAACGAGATAATCCAAAACCTTTTTGCCTTTTATATCTTTATCGAGCCAAGCCTTATCGCCCGTCCAGCGCAGATATTCTTTCGCCATCCGGCTCATCGCGTAATCGTTGACCGAATACCAGGGTCCGACGCCCGCGCCCGTCAGATATTCCGTGCCGAAATGCTTGTAAACGTCGAGCGTCATCCAAGTTTCCATCATCCGGCGCAAAATAACCGGGTCGAGCATTGAAAGCAGCATCGCGCTCAAGGAAATGTCCCACAAAAACGTCGTCGTTTCCCAATATCTCGGCATCAAGGTCACGTAAGTCGTGCCGTAAACCGAGTGCGGCGTCGTGCGGCGAAAATAAAGCGCGCTCATCACAGCCGAATGATACAGCCGTTTTACCGATTCGTCGGATGTGACGAGCGTCGGCACGTAACCGGAATAACGCCCGTTGTTCGGCGTAAAAGCGGCTCGCAGCTCGGCGTTCCATTCATCCGTCGTTTGTTTCAAAACCGCGTCGAAATTATTAATAATTCCGTCGTATTCTTTTTCGACCGCGCCCTGCGTTTCTCCGAGAGAATTAACGAACGTGACGCTCTTTGTTTCGTTCGGCGCGAGATCGAATTCATAAACGATCCACGAAGGCAGAAGCTGCACGGGTTTCGGCGAAGCGCCCTGCAAAACAAAAGCTTCGGTGTGTTTCGATTTGCACAAAACCGCGTTTCTGCCCGCGTCAACCGAGCGCAGATTGTCATATTCACCCGGCGAGTAAGCCGCGTTCCAGGGCTTGACGGATTTCGTCGCGCCGCCGTTAATCGCTAATTTGATTTCGGTTTTGCGGCGCTGATTCGATGTATTTTTAACGTTAAACCGGACGGCGACCGACATCGTCTTAAACGGCACGATCGTCGTCGAGGTAATTTCCAAATCTTTATAGCGCGTTTTTCGCTCGATTCTATCGGGCAGCCAGACGAATTCGATCGGCGTTTTCGTCGCCGCGAAATATTCGCCGTCAACGTATAAAACCCCGGTCAAAAGCTCGCCGCCCGCGCCCAAAGGAGCAACGTTCATTTCGCCTTGAGCAAACGGCGGAAAGGCGATGCTGCGAACCGCGACCGCGTCCATCGCCGCCTGCGCGCAGCCCCATTGATTCGTCAGTCCCGGCGGATTGAAAAGATCGCCGAACTTGTGCGTCATCACGATCGAGCGCATCGATTCGACGGTCGGAATGTCGGGCAAAGGCGCGTTCGTCTGCGCGATTTCGGGAATCGGGCTTTCCTTCCCGAAAACATTTGATTTCAGCATCGAACCGGCGGCAAGCCCGGCGACAGTCGTTTTTAAGAAGTCTCTGCGTTTAAATTTGCTCATAATTTATTATTCATTTATTATTCGATTTCAATTTTTACAGTCGCCGTTTCAAATGGTTTTAAATTAAAAGAAAGCGGCGCGACTTGCGAAACGTTTTGTAAAACGCGGTCTTCGGTCAGATTCAGAAGCCAAGCCGATTTAACTTTTGCCGGCAGATTGACTTGAACCAGCCCGCCGCGCCCCGTGAATTCCTGCAGGCGGACGACGAAGATTTTGTTGAGCTGCGGATCGAGCGGCGTCGCGCTGACCTCGCCGCGCACGACCGAGTCGGACAAAGTTTTGACGGTGACGATCTGCACGTTCGGCTGGTTGACGGAGAAAAAACTCGCGGTCGCCGAAGCGGGCGCAGCCGTAACATAAAAGGCTCGAAGCGGCAGATTAAAGTTCGCGCCGAGTTTCCACGCCTGAACCGGATCGAACGCTCCGCTTGACGAAATCGCGTATTCGAAAACGTATTTCCCTTCAAGTCCGGGCTCTACGGTCGGCATATTTATCACGCCCAGATCGTGCGTATCGGTTTGATTGCTGCGGCGAACGGCGCGCGAATAAACGGTCGCTTCGGGCAGCGGAAATTTTCCGGTGAACATCGCCGGGAGTCCTTTCGGAGCATCTTTCGGCTGCAACCTGGTTGCCACGTAACCGGGATAAACCCAGTGAAACGCCTGCCTGTGCGCCAGCAGCGCCGAGCTCGTCCCGTCCGTCATTCCAATTAAATGCTGCGTCGTCACGCCGTCGCGGCGGGCGCCCGGCAGATAATCCTCGGGCAAAGTGTCGAACCATTTCTGCCCGCCGCGCTTGACCTGCAAATTCGTCGCC
The DNA here is from genome assembly GCA_025463125.1 of Acidobacteriota bacterium. Lineage (GTDB taxonomy): Bacteria > Acidobacteriota > Blastocatellia > Pyrinomonadales > Pyrinomonadaceae > SXVE01. The sequence goes on from JAOAPX010000048.1 coordinate 4,627, forward strand.
GAAACGTTGAACGGAAAGGCGAAATAATAAGAATCGTTCCAGTTGTTATTTCCTCCGACGAACGGCATACGGTCGGCGTCGAGCTCATTGCGAAGTTCGACGTAATCAAGTTCGTCGTAAATCGTGACGCGGGTTTCCGGGAAAATCGAACGCTCGCGCCGCACGAGAATTTCCGTCATCTGCTCGCCTTTCCTAACGGAAATTCGCGGCGCGTCCGGGTACACGATTTTAGAAGCATCCTGTCCTTCGACGCGCAAAAGCTCGTTAAACGGAAGCTCGCCGCGATTGTTGACGATTTCGCGATTTGTCCGCAAATCCCTGATGCTTTCGACGTTTCCGTCCTGCCGCAGGCGGATTTCGAAGTTTTTGTTTTTCGCCTGGAGCTCGCCTTCGTCGGGTTTTAAAGTCGGGACGCTCGCGCCCGCTTCGGTCGTGATTTCGTAAGTTTTATAACCGAATGCAGGAACGTTTTGCGCGACGAATACGATCTGCCCGCCCTCGTCTACGTCGAAGTTTATTTTCCGCTCGCTTGAAGCGTCGCGGATTCCCGTAATTTTCTGATTTTCCCGCGGCGCGGAAAGCTTGACAACGCCGGTTTTCGCCCACGAAAGACCGTTGTACACAACCGCGTTCCAGGTGTTCGTTTTTTGCGGCGAAGGGTTTTCGTAGCGCGTCGGCTGCCCGAGGACGCCGATTCCCTGCTTGAGCAGAAAATCGATTTCATCGCGCGCTTTCGACATAAAATTCACGTATTGCCGGTTTTGTTCTTCGAGCGGCTGGCGGCTGTTCAGCTGAATCCAGCCGTTATTGCCCGCGCCGCTGTGCTCGTCATACGTCAGCATCAAATCGTAAACCGAAGTCATATTGCCGACCGGGAAAGGGATTTTCCGGGTCATCGCAATCGCGCTCCACAGGCTTTCGGCGGCGGGCGTGTGATCGTGCGCGTAACGCGCGAGCGCGGAAATCTGCGGCGACTGCGTTTTCGATTCAGACCAAAGCCCCGACCATTCGCCTTTGAAAGTCGGGATTTGCGCGGCGTATTTCGTTTCGATGTATTTAAAGAATTCGGGCGGCGTGGCGATTTTCAGCTGCACAGTCTTGTGCCGCGCGTTCCACATTTTGACTGCCTTTTCGAGATTAATAACGTCCGTCGGCTCGATAAAATCGTGCGCGTACATCGCCATCACCGCGTCGTATTTATAGCCCGCCGCGTTGTAGCGATTTAAAAGCTCCGTGACGCCGATCTCCATAATTTCGAGCGGCGTTTTTTTGCCCGCTAACAAAGGATTGAACATATCGAACGGCGTTTTGTCCGTGTACGGGTCAAGCGAAAAAGGATCAAGATAAAAATCGGTTAAGGATTCGACGTAGCCGCCGCGTTTTCCCTGCGAAATCCACGTCAAAACCCGGCTGCCGTCCGGCGATTGCCAGTAAAAAGGAACTTTGCCGGGCGCCAGCGAGGTCGCCTCCCCGATGAAAAGATTCGCGCCCGTGACCATATATTTCGCGCCGCTTCCGGCTAAAACCGACGGAATGGAAGTCGGGTGACCGGGCACGTCGTTCATCGTCGCGAATTCCGATTCGACGCCGTAACTGCGCTTTAAGGTCGCGTAATCGTAAGCCAGCCGGTTTAATTCTTCCGCGCCCATAAAATCCGTGTGCATACTGCCCCACGCCATCGAAAGCGCGATGCGACCGGATTTTATTAAATTCATCAAGCGGGCGATTTTTTCCTTGTCTTTCGGCAAAACGGAAGTCGGTTTTTTCTGCCGCTTGAGCCATTCATTGATTTGCCAGACGCTTTCGATCGTCCATTTGAAATTCGGATTTTCTTCCGCGACGCGAATCACCTCGTCGATGTGCCGCGCGGCGCGTTCCCGAACGGCGTCGGGCGGCTCGACAAAGCCGAAATCGTAATGCGACAACGGCGTGATGTAAACCGTCTTGATCGGACTCGCGGGCAGTTTTGCTTGTTGCCCGAAAGCGTCGAGGGAAAGAATCAATCCCAACACAAACGCGACGAGCGCGAATGCCGCCGGCGTAAAATTACCTGTTTTGTTCATTTCTCTTTCCCTCGACATCGCTCGTTTCCCCTTAATCGTTTCTTTCATCCGGCTTAGAAATTAAACCGCGCCGAAAGCTGAATCTGCCGCGGTCCGCCCGCGCCGAGCAAACCGCCGAGCTGGTTGCCGACCGTTGAAATGCTCTGCCCGAAAAACGCGCTCGGTCTTAAAGAGTTCGGCGTGTCTCCCGCAGCTAAGCCGCCCGAAGGGTCTGCAAAATTCGCTTTGTTAAATAAGTTGAAAATTTCCACTCTCAACTGCAAAGCAGTGTTTTCCGTGATGCGGGTATTTTTGAAGATTGAAAAATCAACCTGCGCGAATCCGGGACCGCGAAGGATGTTGCGTCCGGCATTACCGAAAACTCCATCTCCGGGAGCGCTGAACGCCGCCGGGTTAAACTGGCATTCAGGCAGCCTGTAATTGCTGCATCTCGGATCAACGCCGGGAACAACGTTCGGACGGAAAGAGAAACCGCCGAAAACGCCGCCCTGACGCGTTACGTTCACCGGAAATCCGCTGCGAATCTGCGTGATTGTGTTTAACTGCCAGCCGTCAACGAGCCAGCGCGGACCGCCGCCGAACCATTCGCGAAACGCCAAATCATAGCCCGCATCGAGAACAAAATTGTGACGGATGTCCTGATCGCTGCTGGCGCGTTCGGCTCTCGCGTTATTCGGGTCCTGGTAATCTTTAAAGAAGCCGACAACGTCGTCGATGGCGTGCGCCCATGTATAATTTGCGTTTACTCTAACGCCGCGCGTCAGGTTGCGTCTGAAGTTTACCTGCATCGCGTTGTAATTCGATTGCGGATAGCCGCCGACGACATATATATCGCCGAAAGCGTTCGAAATCGGGCGATTGTTTTCGCGCGCCGGATCGCGGCGATTAACGTTTCTCGGCGTAATTACGCCGTCTGTGAGCAAATGCGTCACGTGATTGCCGACATACCCGACTTCGAGAACGCCGAAACCGAGATTTTGCTGAACATTCAAAGACCAGTGCTGCGCCATTGCCGTTTGAATGTCTTTTTCAATGAAATACGCATTCGTAACCGGGCAGGTGTAAGCCGAAGGCTGAACCGGGTAGCCCCATTCCGTGACGCCGCAGAAAAACAATGCCGTGATTACGTCAGCCGACTGATTCAATTTCGGGAAGCTGTTCACGTGCGGCGATCCGAAGCTCGCCGGCAATTCGCGGTTGTAAAAAATTCCGTACCCGCCGCGCAGAACCGTTTCCTGATTTCCGAAAACGTCATAAGCGAAGCCGACGCGCGGACCGAAATTATTCGTGTCCATATCGTGCAGCTTTTGCCCGGCTGGCGTATAAGTCAGCGTTTTCAGATCGAAATTCTGAAGACGACCTTCTTTTTCGCGGCTGACCGTGCTGACGTCGTAGCGCAGACCGAGATTCAGTGCTAAACGCGGGTGGGCTTTCCAGTCGTCCTGGACGAAGAACGAGAAGTTTTCATTGGCGAATTCAAGCTCCGGGTGCCCGTTAAGCGCGACGACGAACGGAACATTTGTTTGAAAGTCGCTCAAGCTGAAAAACGTCAAAGTTTCCTGCCTGTCGGCGCGCGCCGTTCGGCGATTCAGGCGAATGTCCACGCCCGCTTTCAAAGAATGATTTCCCCGCACGAAACCTAACGTGTCGAGAAAATGGTAAACCGTTCCGGTTCTGAATTGATTAAACTGCGCCGGTCCCGGAGTTGCGATCGCCGAATCGACGAACAAAAAGCTGAATAGCGGAAGCGTCGAGCTGCCTGAGCTCGGATTCGTTTTGTTGTTGTTGATGCCGAAAGCGAATTCGTTGACCGTATTACTGGAAAGAGTGTAGTTATGCGAAAACTTGAAAAGCTGTACGCGCAGAGTTCCGTCGGCTTCCTGATCGGTTCCGACGCCGTAAGGCGTAACCGTTTTTGAATCGTTGATGTTGTATCTTGCAGAAAACCGGCTGTTTTCCGTATTTATCCAATCAAGCTTAAACGATCCTGTATCTTCACGAAGCGTTCCGTCTTTCTGCACCGAAAATAATCCGAGGTTCGGATCAGCGGTTGTCGAATCTGCACGGAAAAACGGTGCCGTCGGCAGTGGAAGAGTGCTGACGACCGGGCGAATTCTCGCCTCCATTCCGGCGCGAAACGCGGCGGTCGGAACTAATGATCGAAACAACTGCCCTCTCGTCTGTCGCACGCCTTCGTAATTGGTAAAGAAAAATAATTTATCTTCAATGATTCTGCCGCTTAGATTTCCGCCGAATTGATTGAGGCGAAATTTCGAACGGGGAAATCCTTCTTTATTATTGAAAAAGTCATTGGCGTCGAGCGCTTCGTGACGCACGTAATCGAAAATGCTGCCGTGAAAATTGTTAGTGCCGGATTTTGTGATCGGGTTGATAACGGCGCTCAAAGCCTGCCCGTACTGCGCCGAATAATTTTGTTCGAGAACCTGAATTTCCTGAATGCTGTCCATCGAAACGCGGTTGACGCGCGACTCGATTCTTCCCAAAACATTTGAAGTTCCGTTCAGATCGACGCGACCGGCGTCGATCCCGTCAACCAGAACGCTCGTGCCGCCGAAGGTCGAAGGAATCCCGTTGATGCTCGTTTGAAATTGATTGGTGCTTTGAACCGATCCCGGAACCGTTGCCAGAAGTCCTGTAAAATCACGCCCGTTAACGGGAGCGTCTTCAATTCTGGCGGCATTGATCGTGTCTCCGACCGTAGAAGTTTCGGTATCGACACGCGTCTGGTCAGCCGTCACAGTTACGGTTTCGCCGACCTGTCCGACGTTTAACTGCACATCGACGCGAGCCTTTTCGCCGACGGCGAGCCTGACTTCATCAACGGTCGAAGACTGAAATCCGGTTGCCGATGCAGTAATTTTGTAAACGCCGGTCGAAAGCGCCGGAACTTCATACCGACCATCCGAATCGGTTTGCGCGGCGCGCGAGTCATTCGTGCCTGTATTTATAACCGTAACGGTCGAATTGGCGACGACAGCGCCGTTCGGATCCTGCACAACGCCGGTGATCGAGCCGGTATTCGATTGCGCAAAAACGCTTATAGCCAAAGTTAAAATAATTGCCGTGAAATAACCCGCTTGTTTGATTTTACTGCTAATTTGAATTTTCATTTTCAAGCCTCCAGAATTTTTCTCTAATAATGTTTATTAAATTTTCGCGCAATCGCCTTTAGCGGGAATCGCGGCAATCGCTTCAAAATCCGGCGTCCAGACGCCGTCCTTTTTCGGATAGTATTTTTCGAGCAGTTCCGCCGTCATTGCTATTGTCGGAATCACGTCCCGAACGGAAACATTTTGACCGTTCATTAATTTGATTACGCCGTCAATGCATCGAAGACCGACGTATTCGGGAAACATCGCCGCGCTGACTTTTAAAGCTTCGCGCCGCATCAGCCATTCTTTTTCGTGTTCCCCGGCGAGTCCGAACCCGGCGATCGTTACTGTGTTCGCATCGAACCCGGCATCCAAATAACCTTGGTACGCTCCCTGCCCGGTTTCGTCGTCCATCGCGAAAATCACGTCAACGTCCCCGGTTTTCTTTAATGCTTCGAGCGCGATTCGCCGCGCGATCGAAGGCGTCGCTTCGCCGTTGATAGAAGCAGCGACGACCGCATCCGGCTGAACGCTTTTCACGCCCTCGGCGAAACCTTCGCTTCTCAAAAGGCACGGGCGCAAAGTCGGAAGCCCGACATCGAGAATTCTTAAAGGCGCGCCGCCCGCGTTTTTGACGTTTTCGCCGACCCATACGCCGAGATCAAAACCCGCATCGTAATCGCAAATCGCGATCATCGTCGCCATTCCTTCGACCGGATTGGCTTCTATAACGACAGGCTTTCCGGCTTCTTCCGCCATTTTCAGAATTTCTTCCAAGCCTTCGGTCGCCGCCGGCGTTAAGATCAGCGCGTCGACTTCCGCGAGCATTTCGCGCGCTTGATTAATTTGATTTTCGACGCTCAAATCCGCGTCTTTAACGACGATCTCAGCGCCGTACTGCGCGCCGCGGCGTTTCAAAATTTCAATGACGATCTGATACCAGATATGAAAACTGTAATTGGTTAAATAACCGATTTTCTTCGGTGTTTTTGCCGCTTCGACGAGCGGAACGGCTTTGATAGCTTCATCCAGACGCGGCGGCGGATTGTATTCTGTGACCGGCGGATGATTTTCCGTAACGGCTGTTTGACTCATATTTTCCCTCACTCAACTTCAAAAAATTAAACTGCATCGGTCTGCGGCACGCCGCCGATCTGCGTCAAAAGTCCGCCGTCGACCGTCCAGACGGCGCCGGTCACGAAAGACGAGCTTTCGTGCGCTAAAAATGCGACGACTTCGGCGATTTCCCGCGGCTGCGCGATTCGTCCCAATGGATGCATCGCGTTGCAGGCGTCGTAAACCGACTGCGGATTCTGGTCTAAGGACGCAGCCCATTTGAGCATCGGCGTATCGACCGTTCCCGGGCAAACGGCGTTTGCGCGTATATTTTCCTTTGCGAAATCCATCGCCATCGAGCGCGTCAAGCCCAAAAGCCCGTGTTTGCTGACCGTGTAAGCCAGAACGTTCTGCTGGCTGGCGAGCGCCTGAACCGATGAAACGTTGACGATCGTTCCGCCGCCCTGCTCCTGCAAAAACGGGATAACCGCTCGCGCAGCGTTCCAGGCGCCTTTCAAATTCACGTTCAAAACTTCTTCCCACTGGTCTTCGTTTGTCGAAACGGCAGTTCCGTAGCGCTGAATTCCCGCGCTGACGACAAGCGAATTAACTTTTCCGAAAACGTCTTTTACTTTTTTGACGGCGGCGCTTACTTCCTGAAAATTGGCGACGTTCACCCGTTCGAAAACAGCTTTTCCGCCCGCCTCTCTAATCTTTTCGCACGCTTTAAATCCCGCGCCGTCGTCCCAGTCGAGGATCGCGACCGCAGCGCCGCGTTCGGCTAAAATCTCGCCGGTCGCCTGCCCGATTCCGAGCGCGCCGCCCGTGACGATGACGACTTTTTCATCAAATCTCATAAAGTCTCCTGCAATGTTTTTCCGTGTGAAATTTCATCCATTTGTTCTTCCATATTTTCCGCGTCTTCGGATGGAGTCGGCGCGGGCGGCGGCAGATGCTTGTACCATGTGAAATATAGAATAACGATTGTTATCAAAGTCGTGCCGAGCAGCGTGAAACCGATTTCCAGACGATGCAGTACCAGGTAAAGCATCGAGACGTAAAGCGCCGTGATTCCGATTAACGCGACGACCGTATTAAAAGCGTCACGCGCGAAGGGCGATTGTTTTTTAAAATCGGGAGTTTCGGCTAAAACCGCCGATCTCGCCGGCTGCCACGCTCCGGCGGGCTGAACTTTTCGATAAAAGTTCTTCAAAGTTTCTATATCGGTCGGCTCGGTCAAAAGCGCCACGACAATCGTGATGGCGGTCGAAGCGACGGCGATAACCGGAAATCCGACGTAAAGCGGAAGCGGTTCGATAATACCGGTCTGTTCGAGAAAAACCTGCCCGAGCGATAAAGCCATTCCGCCGAAAACTCCGGCTGCGTAGCCCTGACCGTTCAAGCGCCACCAGTACCAGCGCAAAACGTTCGGCGGCAAAATACCGGCGGCGAGCGTGCCGAAAATCCACAAAAAAGCCGTGTTAATCGATGTTCCGAAAATCGAAATGATCAGCCCGACGATGATGAGCAGCGCCGAAGACAGATAACTGATATGAACTAATCTTTTAGCGTCTGCGTTCGGATTTATGTAACGCTGATAAACGTCTTTGACGAGATACGCCGCGCCGCCGTTGACGGTCGAGCTGAACGTCGCCAGAAATCCCGAAAGCAGCGCCGCGAGCATAAACCCGACTAATCCGACGGGCAGCATCGAGCCGATGATTAAAGGAAGTGCGGTTTCGGGATCAGCTTTGAGCTTGGCATCTAAAACCGCGTCGCCGATGCCCATGATCGCCATCACAGCGATCGCCATCGCGAAACACCATCGAACCGTGTGAATCGCGCCCCAGAGAGCGCCGAGTTTTGAAGCGTCGCGCTCGTCTTTGGCGGCTAAAAATCTCTGAAAATCGTAAAGCTGTTCGGGACCGCTCAAACAAAGCAGCAAGCCTTTGGCGACCCAGACGGCGACGAGCGCGCCGAAAAAAGAGTAATCCGTGCCGCCTGTGACCAAATCTTGAAACGCTTCGGGACGAATCTGCGGCATAATGTCGTGCCAACCCGCCGGAATTTTCGAATTGAAAACCGCCGGGTCAAAATGCATATAGCCGATAACGGCAAAGGCGATCGCGCCCGCGCTCAAAACAATCGTCTGTACGATCTCGACGCGCACGATGCCGTGAAAACCACCCGCGACGACGTAAACGCCCGTAATTCCCAGAATCAGAAACGCGCACACGTTCGGCGAAAAAGGCAGAAAAATCGCGCCGAATTTGCCCATCCCGATCGCGCCGTAGCCGAGCAGAGCGGCAATTGTTAAGACGGCAAACAAAGTATAGGAAAGCCTCGCGATATCGCCCGCTTTTCCCGCGCCGAAACGCGTTTTCATCCATTCGGCGCCGGTCATCGCGTCCGAACGGCGAATCCATTTGCCCATATAAGCTAGATAAAAAGCAGTGATCGGAAAGCCCCAGAGCATATGAACCCACATTCCCTTTAATCCGAGCGCGATAAAGGTCGAAACTATCCACATCGTCCCCGTAATATCGAAATAAGACGACGAACCGGACATCGCCAGCGCCCACCATGGCAATTGGCGCCCGCCCAGAAAATACGACGACATGCCTTTGGCGGAGCGGCGTTTCATCGCAAAACCGATGCCCATGATTGCGGCGAGATAGACGACCACAATAACCTGATCCAGAACTGAAAGCTGCATAAATCTCCTTCTTAGTTTTGAGCTAAGTAAAAGTGCCTCAGAAAAGAAAATTCAATTTAGTTTAGAAATTAGCGTAACAATGTTTTAACCGATAGGACTGATAAACATCTGGAAATAATTGCCTGACAACTTTATTTTCACCGATGATTAAGTAGTTTGTAACATTACTTTCAGAATCTGTCAATAATTATTTTATGAAATTATCTTTTTGTCGAGCGAAGCGAATTTTGAACAAAACGCGTCGAATATATTTGTTTGTAAATACAATTTATTCCGGGTCAGGCGCGAAATTTTTCCGCTGCCAGCTTGAGAACGCCGCTTATTCGCGCGTCCCAGTAATTCCAATCGTGCCCGCCGGGAAACAGCTTGAAATCGTGCGCGATTTTTCGACGCAGGAAAGCTTTATTCAGTTTTTGATTTGCGGGCAAAAAAGAATCTTGCTTTCCGCAGTCGAAATAAAGAGACGGCAGCTCCGCGAATTTCTCAGCCGGAAAATCTTCGATTATTCGGAGCAAATCGTTTTCCATGCGAGTTTTTTGATCCTTTTCGCCGAATGCGGCTGAAATAGAAGGCTGTAATTCCTTCCATATTTCGTTTTCCTTGTCATCGAAAATTCCGGCGGCATGAAACGCGCCGCTCATTGAAGCGGCGAAACAGAACATTTCCGGTCGTCTGAAAGCGAATTTAAAAGCTCCGTATCCGCCCATCGAAAGCCCGGCGACGGCTCTCGAATTTCTTTCGGCGCGAACCGGAAATCTCCGTTCGGCGTGCGGAATTAATTCCTGAAAGAAATAGCTTTCGTAAAAATGATTTTTTCTCTCGAAATTATCCGTGTACCAGCCGTCCGCGCCTTCCGGACAAATGATTAATCCGGGAAAATCAGCGGCGTATTCGATGATTTTCGTGTTCGTTAACCAGTTGTCAAAACGTCCGAAAAGACCGTGCAGGAGATATAAAACCGGAAATTTATCGCCGCAGTTCTCGTAATTTTTCGGGAAAATCACGCAATACGAAACCGCTTTGCCGAGAAGACGGCTCCGCAAAGTAATAATTTCGGATTTCGGCGGAAAGTTTTTCAACTCAAAAGAAATTTTGCAGAGCGATCGGAATCGCGCCGAAAAGGCTCGGGCGCTGAACGCTTGCGGGACGAATGTCGATTTTAGCGATCGACGGTATCAGATACCGGCTTTTAACTTTATCCCTGATAATCGGCGCGATCAGATTCCATGCGCCGGAAATTTCACCGCCGACGACGACGATTTCCGGGCTTAATCCGTGCGCGAGACTGGCGATCCCCTCGCCGAGATATTCCGCCGTCGTCCGCAGCGCGGCGGTCGCCTTTTCGTCGCCCCGATTGGCTAAAGCGATAATGTCCGTCATCGAAGTCGTAATCGAGCCGTTTCGGTTGTTCATCAAACGGTGGTAGCGGGCGATTGTCGCGCTTTCCGAAGCGAGCGTTTCCCAACAGCCTTTTCGCCCGCACGAGCAAATTTCCCCGTTCGGTTCGAGACACATATGACCGAAGCCGCCGAGACCGATCTGCGAGCCGACGTGCAGCTCGCCGTTGATGATCAAGCCCGTTCCGAGCCCGTCAACGACCAGAATATAAAGCAGGGTTTTGACTTTGATTTCATCCAGAGGACCGTACCAGAGTTCGGAAAACGCGGCGGCGTTCGCGTCATTTTCGACGAAAACCGGCATTTTCAGTTTTTCTTCCAGAATATTTTTAACCGGCGTATTGTTCCATTCGAGATTCGGTGAAACGGTAACTTCGCCGACGTCGCGCTTGATCAATCCCGGAACGCTGACCCCGGCGGCGGCGAACTTGACTCTTCCATAATCGCTTTTCAAAGTTTTTTCGATTTCCAATGCCAGATACGATAAAAATTTCTGCGGTTTTCCCTGCGTGACGATCGCCTTTTGTTTTAAGATTCGCCCGTTGAAATCGCTGACCGCGTAAACGGTGTCGCGAACGCCGATATCTATTGCTAAAACGTAAGCATTTTCCGCGTTGATATAAAGATACGTCGGCTTTCGACCGCCGCTCGAAGGACCTTCCGCGCCTTCGTAAATCACGCCTTTGCGGATCAGTCGATTGACGATCGAAGAAATTGTTCCGGGTCGCAGACCTGTCATTTTCGCGATCTCGGCGCGCGAAATCGGCTGGCGCTCTCGAATCAAGTGAAGGAGGACGGTTTGATTGATATTCCTTATGTCGTGAATATCGACCATTTTCAGTCCTTTTGTTTTTTCTATGTTCATCCTCTTTATACTTTTGCGACGGAGCGGCAAATTGCCCGGACGTTTTTATAAGTTTCAGTTTGAAATCAAAAAGAAAGCGCGGCGAAATATCGCCTTCGTTTTCTACCTGATAACATTCGAATCGCCGCCCCGGATCAGGGCTTCGATTTCAGAAAGCTTCGACATCGAATTATCTCCGGGCGTTGTCATCGAGAGCGCCGCGTGAGCCGTTCCGCATTCAAGCGCGTACTGCGTATTTTCGCCGTGGAGAAGCCCGTAAATAAACCCTGAAGCGTACGCGTCGCCGCTGCCGACACGGTCGAAAATTTGCACGTCGAAATAATCTTTTGCTTTAAAGACCTCACCGCCGGAAAAAGCCGCGGCGCTTAGATTATGCAGGCTCGCAGATTTTACTTCCCTTAAAGTCGTCGTGACAACCTGTAGATTCGGAAACTCATTTTGTAATCGTCGAGACGCTTGGCTAAAAGCTTCGACATCAAAATTTGCAAATTTCGGCGCGTAATCCGGCACGCCGAAAACGACGTCGGCAAACGGCAAAAGTTTCCGATTAATTTTATTTGCGGCTTCTTTTCCGCCTTTGTTTTTCCAGAGCGAATCGCGATAATTTAAGTCATAAGAAACGATCGCGCCGTTTTCGCGAGCCGCTTTCACGGCTTCGAGCGCGACGTCGAAAGTGGTCTCGGAAAGCCCAACGAATATTCCGCCGGTGTGAAACCACCTGGCTTTTTCCCGCCCGAAAATTCGTTTCCAATCCACATCGCCGCTTTTTAACTGTGAAACGGCGGTATTCGCCCGGTCAAAGCTCGAAGCGGGCGCTCGCAAACCGAATCCGCGTTCGATAAAATACAAACCGTTTCTCGTATTCGCGCCGCTCCCGTCGTGTTCGCGCCAAATGATTTCTCCCGCATCGACGCCGCCCTGCCAAATTAAATTTTCCGCCAGGCGTCCGAGCGCATTATCAGCCAGCGCCGTGACGATCGCCGTTTTTTGCCGGAAAACTTTCGCGAGATTCCGCGCGACGTTGTATTCGCCGCCGCCGTCAAAAACGCGGAAATTGTTTGCCGTGTGGATACGGTCTTCGCCGCAGTCGAAACGCAGCAGCACTTCTCCTAATGAAACAAGTTCCCAGCGGCTTTTATTTTCAGCCTTAATTTTTAACATGAAAAGTATCTTGCCAGTCAAACGCCCCGGCTGGCAAGTTCTAAAAACATCGATATCCGGGTTTTCTTAGCAAATCCCTCAAAAATAAAAAAAAAGCGCTCACTTTGTATTATCGTCTGTTTTCAGCCGGGCGCGAATGAATTTTAACAATTGAATATGATAAGGTTGAATTCTTTTACATTCAGCATAAAAAATATTTAACGGAAAAATTACAAGTATTTCCCTGAACTATAAATGAATAAACAGGAAGTAATTCGAAAAATTGAAGAAACAGGCTTGCTGCCGGTAATTCGGGCTAACTCGGCTGACGAAGCGACCGAAATAGTTGAAACGATTCAAAAAGGCGGCGTCAGTATTTTTGAAATCACAATGACGGTGCCGAACGCCGTTCATTTAATAGAAAAACTGGCGAATTTATACGACAAAAACGTTTTGATCGGCGCCGGAACCGTTTTAACTCCCGAACAGGCGCAGGATTGCATCAACGCGGGCGCTCGATTTATTATCAGCCCGGCTTTAAATCTATCTACCATAGACGTTTGCCGCAAAAATGAAATCGCTGTAATGCCCGGCGCGTTGACGCCGACCGAAATTGTCACGGCTTGGAATCACGGCGCGGATTTCGTTAAAGTTTTTCCGGCGGGAGCATTGGGCGGCGCAAATTACATAAAATCGCTGAAAGCTCCTTTGCCCGACATTAAAATCATCCCGACCGGCGGCGTATCGCTTAAAACGGCGGCGGATTTTATAAAAGCCGGCGCGAGCGCGCTCGGAATCGGCGCGGAACTGGTCGATCTGGAAGCTTTGCGCTCAGGAAATAAAGAATTAATTATCGAGCGAGCACGGCAGTTTGTTGAGATCATCAAAAATTCCCGTTAACCATCCAGGATAGAAGATTTAGTTATTTTTTCTAAGTTCTCGTTGAATTTCATCCGGCGAAATTATATTTCAGCTTCAATATATTTTTATTTACCGCTAAAATTTAATGGTTTCGACTGCGTTCATTTAAACGTTTTTCGAAAAGGATGCGGGCTTATCGTTTCCCGGCTCCGGCGAAACGTTTTTTATTGTTGCGATTTGGCGTTTTAATAGTAAAATCAGGTTAATTCACAGAAATGCGGTTCAGTTTGGATAAACTTTCCGGCTGAAATTCGCTCTTGACCGTTTGTTTTCGCAGAAAGGCTTTTGCGGTTTTTCGCATTAATAATTCCTCAAAATTTACGGAGTTGAGATGAAGAATCAAATTATTTTAGCCCTTCCTTTATTAATGGCTTGCGCCGTTTTAATTCCGGCTCAGAATAATCCCGAGCAAGCGCTCAAAAACGTCCGTGACCGATTTTCCGACATAAAAAACCGTTCGATTGAACTGGAACGAACGAAACGCGATGCCGGCAAAGCGCATCGCGGCGGCGATCCGGCACAGCGTTTTCCGGAAATCAAAGAAGATTTCGAGCGCATTCAAATTCTAAATACCGAAATTCTTCAGCCGTTCGTAAAAAAAACGCCGCTCGATTTCTCCGCCGTTTATGAATCGGCTTCGGAAATAAACCGGAGAGCCGAGCGTCTAAAATCAAATTTATTTTCCGGGAAAGCGAAACCGCCTAAAGATTCCGGTAATAAAGAACAAATCAAGGCAGACCGGCAAACACTGGAAAATCTGTTAATAGCTTTGGATAACTCGATAAACGATTTTGTTCACAGTTCAATTTTCCAAAATATAAACCTTGTTAATTCGAAAGATTCGCTCAAAGCACAAAGCGACCTTGAGACGACGATAAAACTCAGTTTTCTAATCAAAGAAACCGCCGAACAAATAACAAAAAGCGTTTCACAAAAATAAACGCGCCTTTTAAACAAACCTGATAAAAAAAGATCCAACGTTTATCTTAAACTCGTTCGTTTAAAACAACGACGGCTTGGATATCGTCGTTGTTTTGCGTTAAAGCGTTTTCGAGCGTTTTCAAAGCTTCTTCCGCTTTCAAAACGGTTATGTGCTGATTAGCAACGATTTTAATCGCGCCCGGATCAACCGCTTTTTTCAAGACTATTCTCTATTCCGCGCTTTTGCTTTTCCCACCGTCGAGGCGGCTTTCGATCACTCTAGAATTACTGTTTTTTTCCAAGCATATCGAGCCCGACGGCGGCAACCAGAATTGAGCCTTTGATGATGTCCTGCATAAAATCCTTGACGTTTAAAAGCGACATTCCGTTGTCCAAGCTAGCCATAATCAGCGCTCCGATACACGCTCCGAAAATTGTTCCGCGTCCGCCCATCAAGCTCGCTCCGCCGATAACGCAGGCGGCGATCGCGTCGAGCTCTTTCAAGGTTCCGGCATCGGGCGACGCGCTGCCGACGCGAGCCGTAAAGATCAGCGCCGCAACGCCGGTCAATGCGCCTAAAAGCGCGAAAACTTTCAGAATATTTAATTTGTTATTAATGCCCGAAAGCCTCGCCGCGTCCGGGTTTCCGCCGATTGCGTAGAGATAACGCCCGAAGGTCGTAAAATTTGTAATGAAAACGCCTAAAAGCGCTACGGCAAGCAGAATCAACACCGGAATCGGGATGCCCGCATAAGAATTCATCACGTATATAAAAATGATAATCGCGGCAATCGACGGAATCGCTTTCAAAGCTTCGGCGCCGTAATTGGCTTCGCCCAGCCCGTAAGATTTTTGCGAATTGGCGCGATTAAACGCGATCGCGAGCACAAATAAAATCGCCGCGCCAGCCAGAATCCAGCCGATTTCCGGCGAAACGTACTGCTGACCGATCGATTTGAAAATCGGGTCGGCAATCGGGATCGTTTCCGATTGCGTCACGGCTTTAACCGCTCCGCGCCACGCGAGCAAACCGCCTAAAGTGACGATAAACGCCGGAATATTTAAATAAGCCGTCAAAGCGCCGTGTATAAACCCGATAAAAACGCCGATCGATATCGCCAGCAGAAGCGCCGCCGGCAAACCGAAGCCCCATTTACTGAGCGCGATGGCGGCGACGGCACCGGCAAAACCGAGCACCGAACCGACCGACAAATCAATCTGCCCGGCAACGATGACCATCAGCATTCCGACGGCGATAATTCCGGTCACAGACGTTTGCAGCATTAAATTCGACAAGTTGCGCGGCGTCAGGAATATCGAATCCGTCGCCCAGTGAAAATACACCCAAATCAGGGCGAGAGCGCCCAGCATCGTATAAGCACGCAGCATCGAAGTCTGCAACTTGAATCCATTCTCTTTCTTTTCAATCATATCGGTTTTATTAATTTGTTTTACTTCTAAATCTAAACCCGGACTACTTTTTTCAATCAGACTTCGGCTTTCGAGCAAACGCCATTTTTCATTAAAGTATTAGCCGGACAAAATATTCGCGGAGCGCCGATCTTTTTAGTCGCCGCAATTTGTTTTCGCTCAATAACGAATAAAAACTTCTTCTTCTAAACTTCTTCTAAACTTCTTCTAAACACTGACGGCTAAATTGCCTGTTGCCGCCGCCATCACTTTTTCCGGCGTAGCTTCACTGCGCGTAAATTCCCCGGTCATTTTTCCTTCGTGCAAAACAATAATCCGGTCGGAAAGCCCCATAATTTCCGGCAATTCCGATGAAACCATAACAATTGCCAAGCCTTGCCTGGCAAGCTCGTTGATATTGGCGTAGATTTCCTGTTTCGCGCCGACGTCGATTCCGCGCGTCGGCTCATCGAGAAAAAGAACCTTCGGATTAGTCAAAAGCCATTTTCCCAAAACTACTTTTTGCTGGTTTCCGCCCGAAAGCGTTCCGGCGACGGTCAAAGGCGAATTGGCTTTGACGCGCAACTCCGTCATTGATTTTTTCGCCGCCAGATTCTCACGCGATCGGCTAATCAGAAAAGCTCCGCCGATTCGCTTCAGCCCGGCAAGCGTCATATTGTCGAGAATCGTCTGGTCGAGAATCAGCCCGAAACGCTTGCGGTCTTCGGTCACGAATCCGATGCCGTTCCGAATGGCTTCCGACGGCGAATTTATCGAAACCTTTTTACCCTCGACGAAAACCTCTCCGGCTCTTTTCCCGTAATGTGCGCCGAAAATCGACATCAAAAGCTCGCTTCTGCCCGCGCCCATCAAGCCGGAAATTCCCAGAACCTCGCCTTTTCTGACGCTGAAAGAAACATTATCGACCAGTAATTTATTGGTTTCGGCTTCGTATGCCGTTAAATTTTTGATTTCAAGCGCGGTTTCGCCGAATTCGTGCGAGCTTGCCGGGAAAATATCGCCGACTTCCCGCCCGACCATTTTCGCGATCACCGTCTGAACGGTCAAATCTTTTGCGTCGCTCGTTCCGACGGTTTTTCCGTCGCGCAAAACGGTAATCCGCTCGCTCATTTCAAAAACTTCGCCGAGTTTGTGCGAAATATAAATCATTCCGACGCCGCGTGCTTTCAGATTTCGCAAAATATCGAAAAGCGTTTCGACTTCCGATTCGGTCAAAGCGGCGGTCGGTTCATCGAGCACTAAAATCTTCGCGTTTTGCGATAATGCTTTGGCGATTTCGACCAGCTGCTGCGAGCCGATGCCTAAATTTCCGACGGGAGTTTTCGGATTTATCGGCAAATTCAAATCTTTCAGAAGCTTTCCGGCTTTTTGATAAAGCTCGGTCCAATTGATAACGCCGAAGCGCGACGGTTCGCGCCCGAGAAAGATATTCTCGGCGACGGTTAATTCTTTAACCAGCGAAAGTTCCTGAAAAATAATGGCGATTCCGGCATTTTCCGCGTCTCTGACGGTTTTAAATTGCCTGGTCTCGCCTTCGACGACGATATCGCCGCCGTAAGTTCCAGCCGGATAAACGCCCGACAAAACCTTCATCAAAGTTGATTTTCCAGCCCCGTTCTCGCCCACCAGCGAATGAAATTCTCCTGCGTAAAGATCGAGCGTCACGCCGTCCAAAGCCTTTACACCGGGAAATTCCTTGGTGATAGAACGCATTTCAAGAATAGGAGTCATAAAATTTTTAACAATCCTTTAACAATCCTTTGAACAAACTAATATTGCGAATTCTTCGGGTTTGGGTAAGCCCGGAATTCATAAAGCAAGTTTTTATGCCTTATTTTATCGTTTAAGTAATCGAAACCGATGCGAATTTATCCGTCAGAATTAAACTTAAAGCTCCCATCAGCGTCGGGTATGCGCCGAGCGTTGAAGGAATTACTTTTGCCACCGGGTAACTCTGACATGTGGCTGATTCGGCGCCGGTTTTTATTTCGTCGGCGATCAGCGACCAAGCCCTGACGATCGTTCCGGTCACGATTGCCACTTCCGGCGAAAGCCCTTGAAAAAGGTTTGCGATTCCGACGCCTATATAATGCGCCGTTTGTTTCAAAGCCGCCCGCGCCTTTTCGTCGCCTTCCAGAGCGATATCGACAAGCTCGGAAAAACTTATTTCGCTTCCGCCGTCTTGATTTTTAATCAGATTGGCGTAACGCGCCAGGGCTGAGCGCTCGGAGGCGTATGCTTCCCAGCAGTCTCTTTTGCCAGCCGCGCAAGCGATTGGCGCGTCGTTGCCGATCGTCATATGTCCGAATTCGCCCGCTATCCCGCCTTTTCCGCGGTAAAGCTGCCCGTCGAAAACAATTCCCGTTCCGATGCCGTTTTCAATCAAAACCAGTATAAAATCCCGAACCGCCCGAACTTCCGGGAGACCGAACCACAACTCAGCCAAAGCCGCGGCATTCGCGTCGTTGTCGATTTTCACGGGCAAACCGGTAGCAATTCTTAATTTTTCCGCAATTTCCGGCTGATGCCAGTTTTGATGCGGAATTAACAAAACCTTTCCGCTTTGCGGCTCGACGAGCGCCGGAACGCTAACGCCGATTCCCTCGATCGAACCGCTGTTTTTTTTAACGAAACCGCTGACCGAATCGATGATTCCAGCCATAGAATTATCGAAATCGGGGTCGGTCGGAAATTCTTCCTGCTCGAGTATTCGCCCGGCTAAATCGCTAATCGCGACGATCGTGCGTTTTTTACCGAGATCGACGCCGACGGCAATCGCGTGCGCCGCGCGAAGCGTTAAAAGCTGCGGCGGACGCCCGCCCGAAGATTCGCCGTCGATTTCATTGATTAAACCGATGTTCTTCAGCTCCTCGACGATCAGCGAAACCGTTGACCGCTGCAGCTCTGTGATGCGAGCGATTTCAGCGCGTGAAATGGGGCTTTTCTCACGAATATGATTAAGTATGATTTGACGATTTATGTCGCGAATCGTACTCGACCGAGCCACATTAGCACTTTTTAGGTTTATTCGTCTGACCATATTTATCCTGCTGTCGAACCTCTGAAAAAGCGGAATCTTTATAAAAGTATATTCCAATATTATCTTGAGAAAAAACGCCGGTATTTGAAAACAAAACCGCCATACTCAATTTGTTTTACTTTCTTAAAGCTCGCGCAATTGCCCGCACCGGCTGAAAGCAACAAAATACATTTTAAGAATTTTTCTCATAAAAATTCCGGCTTTTCGATTTTCGATTTAGACCACATAAGGCGGTTCGTCCGGCGCGCCGAAAGAAATTCCGATGTCGCGGGCGGTTCGCACTAATTGCCCGTCGGGAGTAACCTTTTTGATGTTAACAATTGCTTCTTCAAGCGGCACCGTTATAACCAGGGACGACTGTAAAGCCACCATTCTGCCGCGTTCGCCGCTCGCCAGCGAATGAACGGCAGCGGCTCCGAAATTGGTCGCCAGCATTCGATCGAAGGAATTCGGGCTGCCGCCGCGCTGGAGATGTCCGAGCACGACGGTTCTGGCTTCTTTCCCGGTTTTTTCTTCGATCTGACGGCGGAGGTATTCGCCGATGCCGCCGAGACGCTTAACTTTTGAAGCCGTTCCGTTTTCGAGAAAAACCTCTTCGCCGCCGAGTTCGCTCGCGCCTTCGGCAACGACGATGTTTGTAAACCGCGAACCGCTCGCGTCGCGAGCCTTTACGGCTTCGACCACCTTATCCATAACAAACGGAATTTCCGGTATCAGGATGACGTCCGCGCTGCCGGTCAAACCGGCGTGAAGCGCGATCCAGCCGGTATTTCTGCCCATCACTTCGAGAATCATTACGCGATTGTGTGATTCAGCCGTTGTGTGCAGGCGGTCGAGCGCTTCGGTAGCGATATCGATCGCGGTCATAAAACCGAAAGTCAATTCGGTTGCCGCCAGGTCGTTGTCAATCGTTTTCGGAACGCCGACGATCGGGAATCCGCGTTTATGAAATTGTTCGGCGATCGCCAGCGTTCCTTCGCCGCCCAATACCACAAGAGCTTCGATGCCGAGCCGCTCCATATTCTCGAGCGCCTTTTCCATTGGTTCTTCCGGGTAAATCACCTCGCCGTCCGGCGTATAGCGGCAGAAACTTCCGCTGTTGCAGGTTCCTAAAATCGTTCCGCCGCGCGGCAGCAAGCCGATCACATCCGAAGGTTTTAACCGGCGCATCTTCGCGTCGTCGAGCAAGCCTTCAAAACTGTTTTCGATGCCGAAAACCTTCATTCCATACCGTCTTACCGCCGTTCTGACGACTGCCCGTATTACTGCGTTTAAGCCGGGCGCATCGCCCCCGCCGGTGACAACTCCAATTTTTTTGAACATAGTTTGGTAATCAAAATTGTCCGGGATTCGGTAAAATCGATAACCGCTTTTTTTCTGTATGCGCCGCCTTTTATTAAAAACATTGAATAGCCTGCGATCTTTTCACTTTCGCGAAATTCTTCCATAAACACTTTATGCGTTTTATGCAAAACTCGATTTTCCTACTTCTGCCCGGAATCAGTTTAAAGTAATTATCCGAGAAAAAATCCTTCCTGAATGCTTAAAGAAAGATAAATGGATTTTGCCAGTTTGTCGGTCGAAAGTGAAATTCAAAACCTTGTTTACCGGAAAAGCCCGGAAATTTCAGCACAAGTTCCGCCTTTGCCGCATCGGAAACGACCTTTACATTACTTTAACGTTTTCGTCGGCATCCGGCGAAATGAATCCTGGCGAACAAAATCGTTTTGCGTAAAACCGTTTTGCGCAAACCGTTTTGATGATTCCCGGAAAATGCGGCTTTGAAATTTAAAGGCTTTCAGCGCCGGTAAACGCGAACGTAATCGATCAGCATCGTTTGCGGAAACTGGGTCGAATCGTCCGGCGCTCCGCCCCAATTTCCGCCGATCGCCAGATTAAGAATCATAAAAAACGGGTGATCGTAAACCCATTGTTTTCCGGCTGGCAAATCTTTCGGCGTGATGGTTTTATAAAGCGTCCCGTCAACGTAAAACTTGATTTTATTTTCAGTCCAATCGGCGGCGTAAATGTGAAATTCATCGGCGAATTTTTGCTCGTCCGGTAATTTATGCGACCCGCCGATGCCGCCCGCGCCCGAATATCCGGGTCCGTGAACGGTTCCGTAAACGGTCGAAGGCTCGCGTCCGATGTTTTCCATCACATCTATTTCGCCGCACGCCGCCCAGCCGACCTTTTCGATATTGTCGCCGAGCATCCAGAAAGCAGCCCACATTCCCTGCCCGCGCGGAATTTTTATACGCGCTTCGAATCGCCCGTACTTTCTATCGAATTTTCCCTTCGTGATCAGCCGCGCCGAAGTGTATTTGCATTGCCCGTACCAGCACGAAAATGAAAGCGGCAAATCTTTTTTTATTGCTTTAATAACGAGCGAGCCCGCGCCGTCGTGAAAAGCGTTTTCGACCTCATTTGTGTAATACTGCAATTCCCGGTTGCCCCAGCCTCCTCCGCCGATTTCCGCCGTCCATTTCGAGGCGTCAACCGGAGCGTTTTTCGCCTTATTGAATTCATCGCGAAACGCAAATTTCCGGTAAGGCGTTTGCGACTCGGCGGCAATACCGCAAAATAAAATCATCGATGCCGCGATGACTGCGGCTTTCGGAAATTTGAGGTTCATAAACTTAACTCTCCGGCTTAGGAAAACGCCGGCATTAACTTAAGACAGACAGGCGTCGGAACTCGCGCCGAAATCCCGGTCGCGCCGGGTTTTCCGGTTTTATCGTCGATGCGAAAAACAACGATCGAATCCGAATTTTGATTTGCCGCGAGCAGAAACTTGCCGGTCGGATCGATCACAAAATTGCGCGGCGTTTTGCCGCCCGTCGATGTGTGCCCGGTCGATTCGAGACGCCCGTTTTTTTCATTGATGACAAAAGAAGCGATGCTGTCATGCCCGCGATTCGAGCCGTAAACAAATTTACCGTCGGGCGAAATGTGCAGATCGGCGCAGGTATTTGAGCCTGTCCAATTGGCTGGCAAAGTCGAAACGGTTTCGAGTTCCTTAAAAACACCGCTTGTTTTATCGAACGCGAGCGCCGTTAAGGTCGAATCAAGCTCGTTTATAACAAAAGCTTTTTCTCCGTCCGGGTGAAACGCGAAATGGCGCGGTCCGGCTCCGGGTTTTGACTGAAAATACGGCTCGGCGTTCGCTTCAAGCGTGCCGTTCGAATAATCGAAACGATAAACGAAAATTTTATCGGCGCCGAGATCGCAGGCGACGGCGAAGCGGTTTTCCGGGTCGAGATTTATCGAATGCGCGTGCGCGGCTTCCTGCCTTTCTTTATTCGGTCCGGTTCCTTTATGCTGCGCCGAATCGCTCGGCGCGCCCAGCTTACCGTCTTTTTCCACGGGGAAAACCGAGACGTTGCCGCCGACGTAATTAGCCACGAGAACGAATTTCCCATTGTCGCTGATCGAAACGTGACAGGGCGCGCCGCCCAAGCTCGGCTGTTTATTTAAAAATTTCAAATCTCCGGTTTTCCCGTCGATCGCAAAAGCGCTGACCGCGCCGCTTTTTTTTCCTTCGTACTCGACGGTTTCATTAACGGCGTAAAGATATTTTTTATCTTTATCGATTGCCAGGAACGACGGTTCGACGACGCCTTTAATCGTTTTATACGGTTTCAGCTCGCCCGAGTCGAGATTTAATTTGTAGATGTAAATTCCTTCGCTGCGGCTTTTGCCCGAAGTGTATGTGCCGATGTAAACAAGCATTTCCTTTATTTTTTTATTGTTTGACGGCTGACCGAAATTCAGTTCGGCAAGCATCAGACCGGTTGAGCCGAGCGCTGCGATTTTCAGAAAATCGCGGCGCGTAACGTTATTATTTTTTTCAGACCGCATAAGTTTGATAATTGCGCAAGTAAGTTTTTTTTGCCAGCACAAGCGCGCCGTAAATCCCGCTTTCGCCGCCAAGCTCGGCTGGCAGAATATTTATTTTGTCCGCAGGAACCATCGAAACGTATCGCGGAACCAGTTGTCGCAGCGGAGCTAAAAGCAGCTCGCCCGTCGCAAACGCGACGCCGCCGCCGATTATCACGGCTTCGGGCGCGATCAAACTTATGCTGTTGCCGATTCCGATGGCGAGAAATCGACAGGTTTCGTCCCAGATTTCAACGGCAAGCGAATCGTTTTGCCGAACGGCTTCGACGACCGTTTTCGCCGTTACTTCTTCAAGACTTGCCGCCAATTCGTTCATCAAACTCGCTTCGCCGTTTTTAAGCCGTTCCCGGGCGCGGCGGGCGATGTGAATTCCGGAAGAAATCGTTTCAAGACAGCCGTTTGAACCGCAATTGCAGCGAATTCCTTCGGGCTGAACGATGCTGTGACCGAGCTCGCCGGCGGCGGCGCTGACGCCGTGCAGAATTTCGCCGTTGATAATAATGCCGCCGCCGATGCCGGTCGAAACCGTTACGTAAACGATGTTTCTGTAACCTCGCCCGGCTCCGTAAACGTATTCGCCGATTGCCGCCGTATTTGCATCGTTATCAAGAATTACAGGAACATCGAAGCGATCGCGGAAAAGCCCGACGATCGGAAAATTATTCCAAGCCCGCAAATTGGAAGGCGACATTACCAAGCCGTTTTCAATATCGAGCGGCGCAGGACAGCCGATTCCGATCGATACCGGTTTAAGCCGATGTTCCGCGAGCATTTCTTCGATTGCTTGCGAAACCGATTCGATAACCGCGTAAGCGCCGATTTCGGTTTGCGTCGGCAAATTGCGGATCGCCAGCTTTTCGCCGCTCAAATTTCCGAGCGCAACGGCTATCTTGGTTCCGCCGATGTCTATTCCGACGATTGCTTCTTTCATTCAAACAGTTTTTTATTTTTTATATTACACGGCGCAAATTGCCGTAAAATTCCGATCCTAAATTACTTTTTCGAAGCGGGTTTCGGAAAAGCTATGCTTCTGATTTTTTCGCGTCTTTCGCTTGCCGAAGCGTTTTTGAGTTTCGACATTTCGGCGGCGGCGACAACCAGCATTCTGACTCCGGGAGCGATGGCGAATTCGAGCGCGGCTTGCGGCTTTGTCAGCTCGCTCAGCGTCTTTAGAGTCGCGTCGCGCCATTCGGCGGGCGGCGTTTCATTTTTTTCAAGGTACGACACGGCTTCCAGACCGACGGCGTTTATATTTTGCCAGTTTGCGACGAGCATTTTCGCTTCCGACAATGCCGCCGCCGTTTCCACCTGCGCCGCGAGCTTTGGCTGCGCCGCACGCCATTCGGTCAGCGTCAGGCGAATTTTTTCCGCGTTTTCAGCGGAATTGCCCGATATCAATTCTTCAACGGCGCGATTAAAAATCAGCGCGTTCGGCGCGTCAGCCTGCGCCGCGTCGATTAATCCGGTCAGCGGCGAAAGCATCGTTTGTTTGCGCAGGTTGTACCGGCGATATTCCTTGACCGGCTCGATGATTGAAACCAGGGTTTGCAGCGCGGAAATGTCGTGGCTGCTGACAAGTCGCCGAAGCATCATCGCTTGATTTTTGCGGTGCGTTAAACCGAGTTCTTCGAGCTGTATGTCAACGACGGCGAGCCTGCGGTACATATCGCCTATTTGATTGACCTCGCGCGGCGACCAGAAGCGCTCGGCAATCGCGGCTGTGCGCGTCCATATGCGCGAATCGATCGTTTCAGGCGAAACCCACTCGCTCCACATCGTCGCTTCTCCGCCTAAAATTCGTTTTTGCTCTTCCGCCGTGAGAGTTGTGTCGGCGGCGATCGGGTCAACCGCGTAATGCTGCGAGGCGGGCTGCATCAAATCGATGTAATAGCCGTTTGATAAAACGCCTTGAAATCCCTGGCGAGCCGCGTCAGCCAGAGCTTTCTGCCCGCGCCACGAATGAATTACAACGTCTTTCGGCAGATCGGGCTGAAAAATTTCATCCCAGCCCATCATAATTTTTCCGTCTTTTTGCAGAAATTCGAGCAGGCGTTTATTAAAATAAGTTTGCAGCGCGTGGTTGTCCTTGATGCCGTTTTTCTTCATAAAGGCTTGAATTTTCGGATTCGCGTTCCATTGCTTGCCTTCATTTTCATCGCCGCCGATGTGCATATAAGCGTCCGGGAAAAGCGCCGCCATTTCCTTAAAAAACGCTTTGAGAAGCTTGTAGGTTTTCTCGTTGGTCGGGTCGAGCGTCGGGTCGAAAATTCCGGGTCGGCGCTCGATTGTGTAAGTCGCGCCGGGCGCGCCGCTGCCGATTTCCGGGTGCGAAACGAGCCACGCCGTCGCGTGTCCGGGCATATCGAATTCGGGCATCACGCGAATTCCCCGGTCAGCCGCGTAACGAATAATTTCCCGCGCCTGATCCTGCGTGTAAAAAAGCCCGTCCGAGCCCATCTGATGAAGCTCTGGGAACTTTTTGGTTTCGATGCGAAATCCCTGGTCTTCGGTCAGATGCCAGTGCAGAACGTTTAATTTAACCGCCGCCATCGCGTCGATATTGCGCTTTAAAACTTCCATCGGCTGGAAATGCCGCGCCGAATCGATCATCAAGCCGCGCCAAGCGAAACGCGGCTTGTCCTGTATGGAAACCGCCGGAAAATAAAAACCTTCCCGGTCGCTTTCGAGCAATTGCAGAAACGTTTCGAGCCCGCGCATCGCGCCGACGGTTGTCGGCGCTGTAATCACGGCTTGCCTATCCGTAACTTCAAGATTATAAGATTCGTCGTCGCCGAGTTTCGGGACGGCGTTTCCGGTCGATTGCGTTTCGATTAAAAGCTGGGCAGACGACGCATCAATTGCGTATTCGCGCGGCAATTCCAAAATCGTGCGACCTTCCAGGCGGCGCATCACGCGAAAAATGTAGGATTTTAAACGCTCGTCGGTTTGACCTTTGATCGCCACGGAAAACGTTTTGGAAACGGGCAATCTGCCGCTTTTCCAATTTACGCTCGCCGGCACCGGCATCAAATCGCGCCGCTCTGTTTTGAGCCGTTCGGTTTCGGCATCCTGCGCGTAAACCATTCCGAAATTAACAAATATAATCGCTAAAATTAAAAAAGATGTTCTTAAGATTTCCTGCATAAATTAAAATTTAATTGCTAAATGATTTTGCCGCAACATAAGAATCGATTGCTTTTCGCATACACGGCGCAATTTTGCCGGTCCCCTTTTCAAACATACTAAAGCCGCCGTCCCATTCCCACCAGGCGCTCGGAATATTTAGTTTTCCGAGCGCCGCGTAAATCGTCTCGGCGTGGCGGCAGCGGTCTTCGAGCGTCGGTTTTAAGCTGTAAGAGCCGAATTCGCCGAGAAAAATGGGAACTTTATTTTTATTCGACCAATCTTTCGCCGCCTTTAAATCCGCAAATATTTTCTCGTTTCGCGAATCGTTCCGGTAACTTTCGATCTGATTTTCCACCCACTTTCCTTTCGCCGTCGCGGGCGTTTCGATTTTTGCCTCTTTCGACCATGGAAACGGGACGTATTTTAATTCCGGCAAGCCCTCACTCGACCAGGTCGCGCCCTGGTGCGTGAAAATAAACGGGTCGTAAAAATGAAAAGTGTAGATGATGTTGCGATCGGCAAACGGTTTTGAATCAATTAATGCCTGGCGGGAATTCCAATCGTGAAAACCGACGATCAAAGTGTGATTCGGCGCGACCGGTCGAACGGTTTTGATAATTTCTTCGGCTTGCGCGCGCCAATCTTCCGCCTTTATGTCGTGCGGTTCGTTTCTGAGTTCAAAAAATACGCGCTGCGGATCGGTATTTTTGTAGCGCTCGGCGATTTTGCTCCACAGCCAGGCGATTCTTTCGGTCGTCGCAGCGCCCTGCACTTTGCCGTCGAATTCGACGTGATGCAAATCGACAATCACATTTAAATCGTTTGCCAAAGCCCATTTAACAAACGAATCGGCGGTTTTCAAGCCTTCTTCGTTTTCCCATCTGTAAGGCTTTTCGTAATTTGCCCACGCGCCGAAATTAATTGGAACGCGGACGGTTTTAAATCCCGCCCCGGCAATATCGGCAAACATCTTTTCGCGCTTTGCCGCTTCAGCCGGTTTGACGAAATCCGCGTATTTTTTCTCTTTCGTTCCGAGCCACCAGTTATCGAGATACGACAGATTCATTCCCGCCTTCATTCGTTCGGCGCGCCGCTGCGCCACGTTCTGCGCGGGAGCGTATTGCGTTCCGATCAAAAAAAACAGCAGTAAACAAATTATTTTCTTCATCGATTTAGAAAGGAAAAAACGTTCAGTTTCGGCGCGGACAAAATTTAAAAATAAAATTACCGACTTTCAATTACCGACTTTCAATTACCGACTTTCAATCGCCGTCATTGACCCGCGCCGAAACTAAAACCGTTTAACTAGCGGAGCGTAAACTTATCGCTTAATCCGCCGATCAACACGGTGAATTCGCCCGCTTCGACCGTCGGTTTATTGTCTGCCCCGATAAACGAAAAATCCTCGCGGTTGAGCCTGAAAGTCAGCGTCCTGCTTTGTCCCGGCTCAAGGTGAATTTTGGCGAATCGTTTTACGCGTTTTCCCGCCGGTGAAACCGACGCCACTTCGTCCCGCAAATACAGAATCGCCGTTTCTTTGCCCGCCCGCGCGCCTGTGTTTCTGACATCGACGCTGACGGTTATTTCGCCGTTCACCGGGATCGAAGGCTGGCTGAGCCGCAAATTGCCGTATTGATAATTCGTGTAGCTCAAACCGGTGCCGAACTCGAATTGCGGCTTGTTAGCGGCGTTTCCGAAAGCGGTTTCCTCGGTTTCAAACAATTTGTGATCGTACATAATCAAATTGTTCGGATTGCGCGGGTATGTAAACGGAAGTTTCCCGTTCGGATTGTAATCGCCGAAAAGCACGTCGGCGATCGCCGTTCCTCCCTCGTTGCTCGGGTTAAGAGCGAGCAAAATTCCCGGAACCCGGTCGGCGATGCGGCTGATGACGCGCGGGCGACCCTCGACCATTACAAGGACGACCGGCTTGCCCGTGGCGATAATCGCTTCGGCGAATTTGAGCTGCGTTTCGGGCAAGGTCAAATCCGTGATGTTTCCGGGAGTTTCCGTATAAGAACCTTCGCCGAGGCACAAAACTACGACATCGGCGTCTTTTGCTTCGTCCAAAGCTTTTTTGACATCCACTTCCTCATCGATATCCGTCGGAGTCGCATTAGAAGGCGAACCAGGCTTTCTCGTAATGCGCGTTCCCTGCACGAATTCGAAATTCTTTCTGCCGACTTTTTGCTCGATCGCCTGCCGAATCGTCATTTTATCTTTCGGGTAAAGCGAAAGCTCGGAACCTTGCCAAACCCACGTCCAGCCGTTATTTAAAGAAATTAAAGAATCTGCCGCGGGACCCGTGACCAGCACTTTTTTATTTTTTGAAAGCGGCAAAATATTTCCCTCGTTTTTCAGCAATACCAAAGATTCACGCGCCGCCTGAAGGCTGACCTGCGCGTATTCGGGTCTGCCGAAATTGTTTCTCGCGGCAGCCGACGGCATCGGGTTTTCAAACAATCCGAGATCGTATTTGACTTTCAAAATACGGCGCACGGCTTCGTCGATCCTCGTCATCGGAACTTTTTTCTCTTTGACGAGCGCGGTTAAATGATCCGCAAAACTGTAATCGAGCGGAACCATGCTCATATCAATCCCGGCATTGACTGCCAGCATCGTCGCCTCTTTTTCATCTTTGGCAACCTTCCAGAAAGTTACGAGCTTTTTGATGTCTTCCCAGTCCGATACGACGAAACCGTCGAATTTCATTTCGCCGTACAGCATATCCTTTAATATTTTCTTATTGATATGACCGGGTATGCCGTTAATTTCCGCGGAATTGACCATTACCGTACGCGCGCCGGCGGCGGCGGCGGCGGCAAACGGCGGCATCACATACTCGCGCAGGTAAATTTCAGGAATCCAGGCAGTCGTTCTGTCTCTGCCGGTCAGCGGCAGACTGTAGCCCATATAATGCTTCAAACTCGACGCAACGCTTTTTTCGCTGCTGATGTCAGTGCCCTCAAGCCCGCGCACGAACGACACGCCCATCACTTTCGTCAAATACGGATCTTCGCCGAAAGTTTCCCAGAAACGCGCCCAGAGCGGCTGACGTCCGATGTCCAGTACCGGCGAAAAGCTCCACGGAATCGCCGCCGCGCGCGTTTCCATCGCCGTAATTTCCGCCGCGCGATGCATCAAAGCCGGATTCCAGGTCGCCGCCATCCCGATTTCCTGCGGGAAAAGCGTCGCGCCCTGCACGTAATTTGCTCCGTGAATCGAATCGATGCCGTAAAGATTCGGAATTTTCAAGCGCGTTTTCATCGAGGCGTCCTGAATTCTGCCGATCAGCTCGTGCCATCTGTCAACCGTTAAAGCCTGATCGCTGACATTTAAAAACGAGCCGACGCCGTATTTATTTATCGCTTTATCGAGCTTCGCTTCGTCGATCTGCACGTTTTGATCCGCGCCGCTGACAAACATTCCCATCGTCAGCTGCGTCATCTGCCCGACTTTTTCTTCTAAAGTCATTTTCCGAAGCATTGCTTCGACACGCGCCGCGTTATCGCGAGCCGGTCGCGGCTTCCGGCTCATTTCCCGGAAGAAAGCGTCGCTGTCGGCGATTTCACGCGTCACCAAATCTCGATTGCCGTTTGACTGCGCGAAACTTTGTTGCAGTGGCAGGCAAAAGATTCCAGTCAAAAAAGCGATATTTAACAATAAAGCAATTACTTTCATTAGATTTTGAATGTCCTTTAGAAAAGTTGGGATTGAAAAAACTTTCAGTCATTCTATTTTATTCGCTAAAATACTGCAAGGAAAATTAATTGACTCAGGCAACAAAGTATTTAATAAAGGGAAACTGAAAAACGTACAGATAATGAGACGCAACCGGCGGACACAATAAAGGTTTGCTTTGCGGGCAATTTTTTTTTGCGTTTTTTTACGAGCTCGACCGCCGAACGTTTTTATTTTACCGCGTTGAAATTTCCTTTTGCAGCCGAACGTATTTAATCAGGACTTTCCCAGTTTCCTGTTTCTGCCGCCCTGAAAACAGCTTCGATGACCGACATATTTTTCACCGAATCTTCGAGCGGAATCGCCTGCTCGGAACCTTCCAAAATCGCGCGCGAAAACAAATCGCCCTGGATCGTGTACTGGTCGGCGGCGGGAACTTTAATAGTCTCAACGTTTGCGCCGAACAAATCCGCGCCCGCGTCGATAAAGATTCTCGTCGGCTGGTCGGGCGGAATATTAAAAGGAATTTCGACTTCGATGCGTCCCTTTGTGCCGAAAAACTGCATTCTTTGAAAGGGTACAAGCTGCGTCGCGCACGTAAAAGTCGATTGACACGTCGGGAAGTCAAGAATCGCCGACGTTAATTTATCGATTTTCGTTCGGGCGTCGCGCTCGATTAACGCCGAAACTCTGCGCGGTTCTTCGCCGAGTATAAAGCGCGAAAGATTGATGCAGTAACAACCGATGTCCATCAAAGCGCCGCCGCCGGTTTCAAGGCTGTTGCGGATATTCGCTGCGTCGGTATTAAAATAACTGAAGAATCCGGTAATTGACTGCAGCGCGCCGATACGTTCGCGCTCGATTAAATCGCGCACGACGAGCCATTGCGGATGAGTTCGGACCATAAAAGCTTCCTGAATTTTCACGCCCGTCCGGTCGCGCGTATCGATCAATTTCGCCGCTTCCGCGGACGACAAACCGATCGGTTTTTCACACAAAACGTGTTTTCCCGCTTCGGCGGCTTTTATCGTCCATTCGACGTGCAGATTATTCGGCAAGGGGTTATAAACGGCATCGATTTCCTCGTCGGCAAGCAATTCTTCGTATGAACCGTATGACTTTGGAATGTTCAACTCGTCTGCCGCGCGTTTTGCCTTTTCCGCATCTCTCGATGCAATCGCTATAATTTCCGAATATCTTCCCTGCCGCATTGCGGGAATTACTTTTTTAATCGCAATATTTGCCGCGCCTAAAACGCCCCAACGAATTTTTTTTACCATTTTCTTTTTATACTTTTTGTATGCCGGAAAATATTTTTATTATCCGTATAATTTTTGAATTTACCAGACAAACTGTAAAATCAAAATATGAATTATAGAAAATTAGGAAAAACCGGGTACGAGGTTTCAGAAATAAGTTTCGGAGCGTGGGCGATCGGCGCCGAATGGGGAGACGTAAAAGATGAAGAATCGCTTGCGGCGCTTCACACGGCGGTTGACGCGGGCGTGAATTTCTTCGATACAGCGGACGTTTACGGCGACGGGCGCAGCGAAAGACTTCTCGCGCAGCTGAAAAAAGACCGCGCGGGCGAAAATATCATTATCGCCACCAAAGCCGGACGCCGTCTTCCGTTACAAACCGTCGACGGCTACAGCCGCGAGAATTTAACGGAATTTATCGACCGGAGCCTGAAAAATCTCGACACCGATACGCTCGATCTGGTTCAGCTTCATTGCCCGCCGCAGGACGCTTATTATCACCCGGAAATTTTCGGGATTATGGACGATTTCGTACAGGAGGGGAAAATTCGTTTCTACGGCGTCAGCGTCGAGCGTGTGGAAGAAGCCGTCAAAGCAATCGAATACCCTGGCGTACAAACGGTTCAGATTATTTTTAATATTTTTCGCCAGCGTCCGGCTGATTTATTTTTCGATTTAGCCGAACAAAAAAATATCGGAATCCTGGCTCGCCTGCCGCTTTCCTCGGGTATGCTAAGCGGAAAAATGTCGAAAGAATCGACCTTTTCAAAAGACGATCACCGCAATTACAATCGTCACGGCGAAGCTTTCGACGTCGGCGAAACTTTTTCCGGTATCGATTTTGAAACCGGGCTGGCTGCCGTCGAAGAACTGCGACCTTTAGTTCCCGCAGGAATGACAATGGCGCAATTGGCTTTGCGCTGGATTTTGATGTTCGATGCCGTAAACTGCGCGATTCCGGGCGCGAAAAATCCGGCGCAGGCTGAAGGAAATGCAAAAGCGTCTGACTTTCCGCCGCTTTCCGAAGAGCTTATGAAAAAAATTCGCGATATTTACGAAGCGCGAATAAAACCGCTCGTTCATCAATCCTGGTAAAAAAAGGATAAATATTTTTGAAAATGAAGAAGTTTAATTCTGAAAATAATGAAACCGAAACTTCTTCATTTTTTTATTTTCACTTCCCGCTTTCCGACATTTTTCTCGATTCGGCATCGAGCAAAGCGCTCAGCTCGATGATTTTTTGCAGATCGAGCCGGGCTTTTGTCGAAACCGCCTCGTCAACCGTTCTTAAATTTTGAAACATAACGCTTGACGCAAAACTGCCGATCGAATTATCCAAATCTATTATCAAATCCCTGACGCTTCTGCTCGTTTTAGTTTCTTTTTTGGGCTCGCCGGCTTTTTTTTCGTCTTTTTTCGAATCGGCAGCTTCGAGTGAAGGCGCGGGAAACAAATTTGAATCTAGACGCATCGCGCTTTTGTTGATTTCCGCCGCCGCTTTGCTGATTTGCGCGTAATCAATTTTTCCGGTGCCCTGATAAGTTTTGACGACAACGTCCTGCGACAATTGCACCTGCTCAAAATCCGCTTTAATCTCTGCATATACAACAGCTAAGCGATCTTCGGCTGCAGGTGCCGCAACCTGAGCGGCTAAATTGCCTTTTTTTCGCGCGTCTCGATCGACCCGTTCGAGATCGATAGAACGGGTTTTGATATTATTATCGCGCAAATCTTTATCTCCGGCTCCGGGCGGCGGCGTTTGCTGCGAGTAAACATTTAAGCCGTTTGCAATTAAGCAGAAAAATGAAATTAATATAAACTTGATTTTCATTTGATTTACCTCTAAAACTTACAAGCTTTTTATCAACCGGTCACACGTCTTGTTCGCGCCGCAAAAATTTCCGGTTTATTTCTTTGTTTTCGGGCGGATTTTCTCGGCTGGCACGATGCCTTCGCCTTCTAAAATCGCATAAAATTTATCAGCCGCGACATCCTTTATCGTTTCGGTTTTGCCGGAATTCCAGCGAATTTCCACCGAATCGGCTTTCGCGGCTTTGCCGAGCCCGAAATGAACGCGCAAATCGTTTTGTGATAAATAACTGCCGCCGCTCCTGATTTCCTCGATTTGCACAATGCTTCCAGCGGTAACTTTTATTCGCGCGCCGATCGCCAGAGGATTTCCGGTTTTAGCGCCGAGTTCGAGCGTAATCCAGCGGTTTGATTGATCGCCCTCGTTTTTCAGAATCATCGGCGTGCTGTCCAGATCTTCGACGACGATATCGATTTGCCCGTCGTTGTCCAAATCGCCGAAAGCCGCGCCGCGCGAAACTCGCAATTCAGACAAAGCCGCGCCGCCCTGCTTTGTTGCTTCGCAAAAAGTGCCGTCTCCGTTATTGATGAATAAAATTTTGCCCTGCTTGTATTTTGAGCCCGACGATATTTGATCCATCTGCGGGTAAACATGCCCGTTGACCACGAATAAATCGAGCCATGTATCGTTATCTAAATCGAAAAACCCTGTTCCCCAGCCGACATACGGGCGCGTCACCTGCGCGACTTTGGCGGCGAATGAAACGTCCAGAAAATCATATTTCCCGTTATTTCGATACAGCGTGTTGTATTCGTCTACAAAATTTGTCGTGTAAATTGAAA
The DNA here is from genome assembly GCA_025463125.1 of Acidobacteriota bacterium. Lineage (GTDB taxonomy): Bacteria > Acidobacteriota > Blastocatellia > Pyrinomonadales > Pyrinomonadaceae > SXVE01. The sequence continues at coordinate 37,908 of JAOAPX010000048.1, forward strand.
AGTTCCCGTTATGTAAATAATCGCCGACGGCAACGCCCATCGATCCCTGCTCCGAACCGTCGCCGCTGACGGCTGTTCCTGTAATCAAACCGTCTTCGGCAAATTTCCCGTCTCCGGTGTTGCGGTAAAAGAAATTCGGAGTTGAATCATTTGCCACGTAAAGATCCAGCTTTCCCGTGTTGCCGAAATCCGACCAGACGGGCTGCATTCCGTAGAAACCGCCCGGATCATCCATTCCCGAATCTTTCGTGACGTTTGTAAAGGTGCCGTCTCCGTTATTGCGAAAAAGACTGTCGCCCGCTCCTTTTAATCCGCGCGGACCGCACTGCACATCTACGCCGCGAAATTTACACGTCGGCTGCGCACCGAAATTCGGCAAATCGCTCAGCTTATAATCGACATAATTGGTGACCATCAAATCAAGAAACCCGTCGCCGTCGTAATCTCCGAACGCCGCGCCGGCAGACCAGCGACCGTCGGCAACGGCGGCTTTTTTCGTCTCGTCGGAAAAAGTTCCGTCGCCGTTGTTTTTATACAAAACGTTTCCGCCGAGACATGTGATATACATATCCGGAAACCCGTCGTTATTGTAATCACCGACCGCCCCGCCCATCGCGTAACCGGGAAAGCCGACTCCGGCTTTATCGCTTACGTCGGTAAAAGTGCCGTTACGGTTATTCCGGTAAAGCAGGCTTTTTGATTTTTGATTTTTCAAAGCCATTTCTACAGTCGGCGCGTTTGTAAAATAAATGTCCTGCCAGCCGTCACGGTCGTAATCAATCAGCAGAACGCCTCCGCTCATCGATTCGACGATGTATTTTTTTTCGGGCGCGGACGTGTGCGTAAAGTTGATGCCGGTTTGTTTGTAAACGTCTACAAGCTGCGGAATTTTACGATTCCGGCAAACGTCGTTTTGCGCCCAAATCGTTTGAAGCGATATGACTGTAATTAGAAAAAATGTCGTTAAAAATCTGCTGATTATCATTATATTTCGTATTTTTCGTAATTTTTAATCCCGGAAATATTTTTAAAATCGTTTTCGTCAACTTGTTTTTCAATTCGAAAAGTCAGACTTCTGCAACAAAATCCTGTTTTGTAATAAAGGCTTTTTGAAACGAAAAAAGAAAAAAGAAAAGAATGCGATTAAAGGAAATACGCCTTTGAAAAAAGTTCCCGTGCAATCGATTACCTAGCGAACGCTTTAAGCGCGACCGACGCTCTTTTTATAAGTGGACAACTCGTTAATACCAGAAGCGATTTCGATTATTATCAAATTCCGGGACCATCTCCGGTACTTCCCATAGGCATCGGAGCGTCCGTCTTTCGTTTATCATCCTTCAACTTTTGGTAAAGCTTCATTTCACGATCGGCATCTTCTTTGCGGGACGCTTTTCGATACGCGATGCTCAGCTGGTAGTGAATATAATCTTTGCCGGCATCTGCCGAAATCGCTTTTTCGAGCAGATCGATCGCTTTTTTTATTTCACCTTTTTCGAGATAAATCTTGCCGAGTTGATAATACGCGTCCGCGTAATCGTTTCGTAAATTTACTGCTTCTTCCAAAAGCGCCAAGGCTTTTTCAGTTTCGATTTTTCGTTCGATCAGCGTCAGCGCGAGATGATATTTTGAAAGCGCGTCGCCCGGACTAATCTCCAATTCACGGCTAAACGCCTTTTCAGCCTCATTTAGGCGATTGAGCCGGACGAGATTCTGCCCGATAAAATAATTCGCTTTCGGCGTATCCGGCGCGAGTATTATAACCTGCCCGAATTCCTTAAGTGCTCGCTCATAATCTCCGAGAATCATAAAGCCCTGCGCGGCGTAAAAAAGCGCGTCCGGATTTTTCCGGGAAATCTCAGCGAGCCGGTTAAAAACCGGCAATGCTTCTTTGCTGCCTTTCAACTGGATTAAGGAAATCCCGTAAAAATACGCCAGTTCCGAATCCTCCTGCACCTTTGCTTCGATCGGCTTAAGAGTCTCGACGGAATTCTTAAAGTCCTTAGTAAAATAATAACTTGAACCGAGCATTTTTCTAATCAAGACATCTTCCGGCTTTGTCTTTAGATGACGCGCCAGCGGAGCAATCGCTTTTTCGAATTCGCCCGCCCGAAAACTGACGATTCCCAGGTTACGAGACAAATTCGGAAATTCCGGGTTCCATTGATAGGCAGCGGAAAATTTCTCGATCGCCTCGCTCAACTGATTGTTTTGGGTCGCGATTACGCCCAAGTTATTGAAAGCTTGCGTTATGACATCTGTTAAAAACGCATTTATGTTTTTTAATTGTTCTGCTCTTTCGGGCGCCGGTTTTATCTGAACGATTGAACCGGCGGGTTTTTCAGCCGCGGTTTCCGGCTCGCTTTGCTCAACCACTTGACCGAGAATCCGTTCGATTTCATTTCGAGAGGAATCGAGAGACGCCTGTTGCAGCTGCCCGGCGATTGCAAGCTCTTTCTGCCCTTCTTCTTTCCTGCCCGTTCGCAGTAAAAGCCTGCCGAGCATAAAATGCGTGCGGCGCGCCTGCGTGTTTTTTCCGCCCTTTGATTCAAGCTCAACCGCGCGCCTGAGATTTTTTTCCGCACTTGGCAGATCGTTCAGTTCGATCTGCGATTGGGCTAAAAATAAATAAGCTTCGCCGCTCTGAGAATTTACTTCGACCGCCTTTTGCAGAAACGGAATCGCTTTTTGGTGATCGTTCTCCGACGAAGCGACGACGCCGGAAAAAAATAATGAATAAAAGTCGTTTGGACTCACTTTTAATTCCCGTTCAAAAGCTGCTCCGGCTTCGGCTAAGCGTTCGCTCCCGCCATTCTGCAACAGCAAATAGCCGAGGTAAAAATTTATCTTCGGCTTGCCCGGGTCAACAGCTAAAGCGCGTTTTAATTCAAGTTCGGCGTCAGCCGGATAATTTGTTTTTTCATAAAACTTGGCGAACAGGAGGTGCAAATCGGCGTTTCCCTTTCCCTCAGCGACTCGCATTTTTTCAAAATGAAGTCTTGCGCGTTCCGGTTGTTTCAAATTTAGATAGGTCAAACCGAGAGCGCGCGCGATCTCAAAATCAGGCGCTGCCGAAAACACCATTTCCAATTCAGGCAGAGCCGCCTTGTAATCTTCTTTGGCGTAATAAATATTGCCGAGAATATAATGCGCGCCCACATGTTTCGCATCGAGAGAAACGGCGGTTTGCGCTTCGAGCAAAGCTTTTTCAAAAAGGTTTTGCCGCAAATAAGCTATCGCCAGGCTGGTTCTGTTCGGTGCGTTATCGGCGTATTTTAAGGATTCGGTAAAAAAGCGGACGGCGTCGGCGTATCGTCCCTCTTCGATGGCGATGCTGCCGGATCGCTGCAGAGCGATTCCAAGAACCGCACGGTTTTCGATTGCCGCGCCGGCTAAATCTCCCGAAATCTGGTGAGATTCGGCGGCAGTCAAATGTTCGAGCAATTCATCGGCAGGCGCGCGCGCGGCGTCCCCAGAAATTTTACCGCTAGTACTCGATTTGGGTTTTTGAGCGTGAATATTAACGGCGCCCAAACATAAAATCAAAAATAATATTCTAACCGGCATAACGATAGAAAAACTCGTCTAAAAGTAAGATTGGGGCGTGTCGAAAATTATACCACAAAACAAAAACGGCAAGAAAATATTTGCTTTCCAGCAGCTATTTTCTTGCCGTCAATCAGTTGAGAACGCTTAGAAGTAAAACTTCAGCGCATATTGAATTTCGCGACCTCCTCTTGTCGAGTTCGCTCTTCCAAATTCACCTGTCCTTATATTTGTAGTTCCAAAGCCGCCCGCATTTGTTTGCACCGCCGTAATGGTGTTGTTAGTAGCGCTACACGGGACAAGCGGATTACTTCCGCATTGAACCTGACCACCATAGTAATTTATCGGCAGGTTGCCATTAAATTGGGGCGTATTGAAAGCATTAAACAGCTCGAAACGGAGCTGGAGCCTTGCCGATTCACCGAAGAAACTGCTCGTAAGCCAGGATGGCGCAAAGTTCTTGTAGAAGGACATATCGACATTTTTTGTCGGAGGTCCAAGACAAGTCGTTTTTCCCGGAGCCGTTTCACCGATTTTGTAGCCAACCAGCGTGAACGCGGCTGGGTTAATGAAACTGCGCTTATCTCCGTCAATTGTACAGGGCACGTCTTCAACCCGGATCGGTCTTTGATTGGCAACTCCGGTTCCAAACCCGGTCACGCCACCAGAGATCGTGTTACTTGTGAACTGTCCCGGCAGGAACTGCCCAGGTCTATCGGGATCAGGAACAGGAACCAGATAAGAAATTCCGGTCGCGGCTATGCTTGGGGTCAAAGATGTTCCGCTTGAAATCTGAACGATAGCCGCAACTTCCCAACCGCCGAGAAGATTCTTAACGAAAGCATTTGAATCCTTAAATGACGGCAAATTGTAAATCATGTGCGCGACGAAGATATGCGGGCGATTGATATCCGACTCCGCAAAATCGATTTCCCGGTTATTCCTATTCAAAACCGCGAATGCGCTGCTTCCACCGCTTGAATCGTTCAAACCAAAGTCGGCTTTCGATTTAGAAAACGTATAAGCTGCTTGAAGCTGTGATTTCGATGTGAATCTTGTTCTAAATAAGACCTGCAACGAATTGTAATCAGCCCGCCCGTTTCGCTCAAATTGATAAATCGAACCGTAATTGCTGTACGGACGCAACGCGTTTACTGCATTCGCAGCCGTCGCGAAAGCCGCCGCCACCCGATTTCTGTCGAGCACCTGGTTTACGTCATTATGCGTCAGTTGTTTGCGGGCGCGGTTGCCGACATAACCGACTTCGACGGCAGTGTCCTTCCATAATTGCTGCCCCACGGACACATTAAATTGCAATGAATAAGGCGTTCCCGCTTCCGGGCTTAATCCGAATCGCGGCGAACCGTTTGACGCGGCAGTCAAACCCGCAAATCTCGTGCCGTCCAATGTTCTCTCACCGGCAATCGTTGTCGCAAAAGGTGAATTCGCGGTTAATGAAGAAACATACGGGCTAACTCGCTCGCGCAGGAAGAACTGTCCGAAACCGGCTCTCAAAGCGGTTTTACCGTTCGAGAATACGTCCCACGCAATTCCCAAACGAGGGGCGAGGTTTTTATAGCTGTTTTCCCGCAGCGAGCGATTGGAAAACTCAATCGGAGTGCTGGCACCGGGAATTCCCGCGCAGGGGTTTGTTCCTTTCGGAACTACGAGACCGTTGCACGGATCGGTTGGAGGTCTTGCCGGGTTATAAGCCGACGGCAGAAATCCGCTGATCTTATCCCGCTCGTCATACGGCTCAAACAAAAGCGAATATCTTACGCCCAATTCCAAAGTCAAATTCGGTCTCGCTTTCCATGTATCGCCGAAATAAAATTCGAGATTTTCATACCTGGTTTGACCGATCGGCATCGTATTGGTTTCGTCGAAACCGAAAAAGGTATTGTCGGTCAGAAGGTCCTGGAGCATTCCGTTGCCCCAGTTTCCGGAATGGTTTCCCCCGCCCGCGCCGCAGCACGATGCGGGTCCGAAGAAATGCACCGATTCGTTTGCCGGACCGGAATCCTCATCTTTCGCGGCGGTATCATAGAGAACACCCATCTTGAATGTGTGATTTCCCGAAACCTTTGAAGCGTCATCCCTGATCGAATAAATATCCAGTGAATTTCTAAACGGCGCCTGTGTCCACAAGTCGGAACCCGAGCTTGAATAAAACGGAGCGACGCCGCCCCAGAAAAGAGGATGAGGACGATTTATCCCGTTAACTTTTACCGAATCCGGGAAATATCCCGGAACAGCCGCGTTAAGTTCGGCGTTAAGCTCTCCGCCCGCGCCCGGCGTTACGTTAATGCGGTTGGCTGAATACGAAAATTGAACTTCATTGATAGCGTTTGTGCCGAGCTGCGTAGATAATTTCACGGCTGCCTGGCGCGACGGCTGCGCCCAGCTGCTCTCGACGGTCGGAAACGCATCGTCGCCCCACAAATTGCCCGTTAAAATCGGAGTGGCATTCGTCCAGTGATCTTGCGTATAACGCCCGAAAATTTTGTTCTTGCTCGTCAAATTGGCATCTATTCGAATGTTTTCTTCACGAAAATCAATCGGCGAATTTGCCGACTGAGCCCAATTGTTACAACTGGTCGGATTAGTTATATTCGGCAGAGGGAATAACCTGACCAAAGCTAATCCCGCGCGGCTCAGATTTGCTTGGGGGATTATTTGGGTGGCATATCCGGGATGAGATGCGTTCTCAATCCGATCAGGAGAACAAATCGGTCGCTCACCAGACTGTCCCGCTCTAGGATTCGGTCTCGGCTGGCTGAAGTTTCCCTGGCGTTCGAGTAAAGTCGGAACGCTTCCGAAACGCGATGTGCCGCGAATTTCTTTGTTGATTTCCTGCGAATAAAAGAAAAACAAACGATCTTTACCGCTGCGAAACATCGGACCGCCTTCGCCGAAATTAAAGAATGGCAGTGGTCCGCCTATCGAAAAGCCGTAGTCATGCCGACGCAGTTTACTTTTGCCTGTATTGTTCAAGTTCGCGAAATACTCAGTAGCATTTAACGCATCGTTTCTGCCGAAATAAAACAAACTGCCGTGAAATTCATTAGTGCCTCCGCGCGTTACAACCGAGATGACGGCGCCGGCGGCTTGCCCGTATTCGGGACCGTAACTATTACGCAAAGATTTAAATTCGGCAATCGCTTCGATTGAAGGAAACAACAAAATCGTGCGATTCGACCCGGTATCGTTATTATTAGCACCGTCGATTAAAAACAAATTACTCTGCGCCGAATTTCCGTTAACCGAAAAATCAACTCCACCGAATAACCCTTTGCTTTTGCTGTCTTGATTATTTGCCGCCGCAACGCCGGGCTGTAATTGTGTAAGTTGAACGAAATTCCGCCCGTTGAGCGGAAGCTCGCGCACCTGTTCGCCGGAAACGACTTCGCCGACCGTTCCGGTTTGCGTTTCGACCTGGATTGCGTCAGCCGTGATTTGCACGGTTTCTGTAACCTGACCGATTTCCAGAGCCACGTCCTGCCTGGTTATGTTGGCGACATTGACGACCACGCTGCCGACCGCCGTCTCCTTGAAACCGGTTTTTGAAACCGTGATGCGATAAGTACCGATGGCTAAATTCGGCACGGTGTAGTTTCCGTCCTCGCTTGTCGTTACGGTACGCGCTTCTCCAGTTTCCGTTCGCGTTATGGTTATAGTTGCGTCAGGAACAGGCGAACCGCCCGGGTCGGTGACGTTACCTGAAATTTGTCCCGTAGTCGCGGTTTGCGCCGAAACCGCGTTTAACATACACATTATAAAAAATAAGACTATTCCGGTTTTCACGACAAAGCCTTTTCGCGCTGCCGATTCGCGCAAATCCCTGTCTGGCAAAGGATTTATATTATTCATAGAGTTCCCTCCGAACTTAAGTCACTTTAAATTTATGGACTGCAAACTTATCTACAATTATCTTTGTAAAGCGTTTTAAAAATGAGTTCCTAAAAATGTAAAAACAATAAAATCAGGGAAAACGGATAGCCAAATTACTAATTATGTACTTTGTAGATAGCGCTGAGATACTTAATTTTCTTTTATTTTTTGATAGAAAATTCTCGTTAAATAATACTTTGTTGTATGACCTAACAAAAGCTAATATGAATTTGTTTTATTGTCAAGATTTTTTTGCAATTTCGGGAAAATTATTATTACGATGTAAATCGCTATCTGTAAATTACCTTATTTATAAATGTTTTCCGAACGTTTCCGTAAGTCTTATGTTTATTGTTCTTTAATTTTTTATTGAGCTTGAATATGCAGGGATTTGAAGTCTTTGACAATTAAAAGCCGATCTTTACAGGCGAGAATTAATTTATGAAACAAACAAATATATTCCACATCGCTTTGCTCACCTTTGCCTTTGTTTTTTTTACGTTTCCCGTAAAAATGGCTGCCCAATCATCCGCATTTGTTTACGTAAAAAACAATAAGTTTTATGCCGATAATAAACCTTATTATTTTATCGGCACAAATTACTGGTACGGCAGTCTTTTAGGACTTGAAAAAAATCGGAAAAAAGGCATAGATCGTTTGCGCGGCGAATTGGATTTTTTAAGAGCGAACGGCGTTTCAAACCTGAGAATTATGGCTGGCGCAGAGGGCTCCGGGATGATTAACGGCGTGATCCGCGTGGCGCCTCCGCTGCAGCCCGAGGCGGGAAAGTTTGACGAAACAATTCTCGAAGGGCTCGATTTAGTACTAGCCGAAATGGGCAAACGCAATATGAAAGCCGTTGTGTTTTTCAGCAATAACTGGGAATGGAGCGGCGGCTTTCAGCAGTATCTCGCGTGGAACAAACAGGTTCCAGACGACCGCAAAACCAGAAAGCTTACATGGGACGAGCAGCGCGACATCGTCGCCCAGTTTTATGCGTGCGAGCCGTGCAAAGAAAATTACAATAAACAGGTTAATTTGATTCTCAACCGGACAAATAAATATAACAATAAAAAATATACCGAAGATCCCGCAGTAATGGCTTGGGAGCTCGCCAATGAACCGCGACCGATGCGCCCGGCTTCAAACGAGGCGTACAAAAATTGGGTGAGCGATGTCGCCGCGATGATTAAATCGAAAGATAAAAATCATCTGGTCACAATCGGGCATGAAGGCTATATCGGAACCGAGGACATGAAGCTTTATGAAGAAATCAATGCGGATAAAAATTTAGATTACCTGACAATTCATATATGGGCTAAAAACTGGGGTTGGTTCAAAGAAGACAAAGTGGCGGAAGGATTTCCGAATGTCGTCAAAAAAGCGCTTGATTATATTGACCGGCATTTAATTGTCGCAAAAAAATTGAATAAACCGCTGGTAATCGAAGAATTCGGCTTGCCGCGAAACAATCAATCGTTCGATATAAATTCCCCGACGTCTTTAAGAGACAGCTATTACGAAAAAATATTCGCGATTCTTGCGCAACATTCCGAGACTCAAGGCAACCTTGCGGGCGCGGCTTTCTGGGCTTTCGGCGGAACGGCGCGACCGATTGAAAACCAGGTTTTCTGGAAAAAAGGCGACGAATATACGGGCGATCCGCCAATGGAAGAACAAGGCTTAAACACGGTTTTCGACAGCGACAAAAGCACCTGGAAGATAATTAAACGGTACGGCAAAAGATTAACCGCGCGAAAAGCAACAAGCAAAAAATAATCAAAAATTGATTTATGCATGATTCAAAATATAAAAAAGATATTTTGTTGTCCTGTTCAACTAACCGCCAGGCGAAAATTTCCGTTGCCGCAATTTTTTATTTTTCTATCTAATTATCGAACGCTGCGCCGGGTAAATCGCCTGAAACAATTCGTACTGTCGATTTAACTTTTCGACGGCTTCCCGTTCGGCTCGATTCTTTCAGTTGCGCGAACGGTTTTACCGCACGCTTTGGCGATTGACTTCCAGGTTCCTGCTCCGACGCCCGCAAGCAGCGCCGTAAGCGGCACCTTCGAACGTTTACGGTCAGACGGTCGAAATAGTCGAATCCGAAGCAGGCTTTCTGGCTGGTGAAATTCTCGAAGACTTCGGTTACGATAATCCGCGTCATTTCGAAGCTCACGCTTATCGAACGGAAGATTACGAAGGCGTCAAAGATTTCGCGCTCGCGGCTGTATGAAAACTTACATGATCTTGAAAGATAAAGCCGGGCTGTGGAATTCGAAACCGAAAATCAAAGCGATTCTCGATGAAATCGCCGCAAACAAAGAAAATCTGGTCGGCAATTTTAAAGAAAGGTTAAAAATATCAACGGTTGGAATTTTGCGCGGGCGGCTTTGGAAGATTTTTGTATTTCATCGAAATATTCTCGGTTTCCACAATCTCCCAAGTTCGCAGCGCCCAGCCGGTTTGCAGTTCCCATTTGGTGCGAATCTGCCCCGCAAGATGTTTCGGCGAGCGCGCGCCCGGCGCCGAGCCGGTTTTAATGTCTAAGACAATCGTCGCCCGGTCGCCCTCGATTTGTTTATCGACAACGGTGTAATCTTTCGGCTCATTTTCGTCAAAGCGCCAACTGATCGGCTCGCCCGCTCCATTCTCTTCCGGCACTTCCCTGACGTAAGCGTCGTTAATCTCCTTCCGTAGCGTTTCATCTGTAATTTCGGGAATATTGTTAGACGGGGATGCAGACGAATTCGGTTGACCGTCACCCGTTGAAGAAGACGGCGCGCACGCGAGCGAGCAGGCAAGCAGCAAGACTAATCCTAAAAATATTGAAGGTAAGAATGTCGCTCGCGACACAATTCTAACTTGCCGGATCGATCTTATCGTCAGCGGTATGAATTCATCTACGAGCATACTTTTCCGGTTAATCGCCCGCATAGCTAATCTCCATGCGGCGGATGTGCAGGCTCGCCAGACACAGCACGACGGCGGTAAATAGTAAAAGGCTCGGCACGGAAATCCACGCGGGCGTCGGTTCGACGAGCACCGCGAACGGACCTTCGGACATTGGTACCGGCACGAGCGATGACAGGTAATGAATCACGCTTATCTTTTTCAAGAACGGCGGCAGCAAAAAGTTGATCCATTCCCAGCCGTAAAGCAAAAGCCCCGGAATAATCGGGTTGCGGAAAAACAGTCCGACGAGCAGAAAGACCGCGCCGTATCCGACGCACGCCAGAATTGTGACTCCGAGATAAGCCAGCATCTGACTTGCACCCGCGCCGTCGAAAAAGAATTGCGCCGACTCTGACGGAAAAAGCCAGAAGTAGTATATAAACATCGAGCCGACGGTCGTGATGCTGAATAACACAATTGTCGCGATGAGTCCTGACAGATACTTGCCGACGACGAGGACTTCGCGCCTGACGGGCGCGAGAAAATAGTAGTGCAAACTTCTGTCAACTACCTCGCCGCGAAATAGATTCATAAAAACCCACGCGCAGCCGAAAAATATGAGCGTGCGAAGGATAAGCCCGCCGTATATCGCCGCATAGACCTGACTCATTTCACTGAAAGTTCCCATCTCATCCGTCGGCGGCGGAAAGAGCGCGAGCGCCGACAGCAAGACGAGTGGTAATCCCGCCATCAAATAGAGCAGAAGAGCGCGACGGCTCAAAAAGTTTTTCCTGATCTCAAGATTCATGATCGCCAGCGTCTGTCGCGTCCACAGCGAACGGGAAGACGCTCGCGCCCGGCTCGCATTCGGCTGGTTTACATTTGCTGCGGCGGTTTGTTGTTCCGTGATTTCAGACGTTGAATTCATCAAATTTGTCCTCCGTCGGCAGTGATTAAGTATTGATAGACGGCATTCAGATCGTCGTCAACGGGCGCGATCGATTCGATTTGCAGATTCTGCTCGGTGATTATCTTGTTGAGCAAAAGGTAGAAATCATCCGGTCGGCGCGTTTTAACAAACAAGCCCTGGCGGTCATTGTGGATACGCGCTTCGACGGTTGATTCGTGTTCAAAAAGGCGCGCGGCTAAAGTTTGCGGTCGGTCGCAGCGAATAAGAATCTGAATCGGATGTTCTTCGATTTCGTCGCGCACGCCGTGAACGTCGCCTTCAGCGACGACATAACCGTTATGCATAAGCACAACGCTGTCGCTCATCATATCGACTTCGTGCAGAATGTGGCTTGAAATAACCAGATACATTCCCGCGTCCGCCAGCTCGCGAAACAGGCGAATTATTTCGGCTCGCGCCATCGGATCGAGCCCGTTCAAAGGTTCGTCCAAAACGAGCACCGAAGGATTGTGCGCGATCGATTGCGCGAGCCTGACGCGCTGCCGCATTCCTTTACTGAACGACGAAACTTTACGGTCTGCCGATTCCACAAGCGATACTCGTTCGAGCGCGGCTTGCGCGAGCTCAGCGGTTTCCTGTTTCGCGAAGCCGTGAACGCGCAGGTAAAATTCGATAAACTCGCGGGCGGTCGCGCCGCGCGGAAACGAATCGAACTGCGAACAGTAACCGAGCTTTTGAAAAATCTCTTCCGGCTCGCCGGGCGACGTGCCGAGAACGCTGATGATCCCTTGCGTCGGCTTGAGCAATCCGGTCATCAAATTCATCAAAGTCGTTTTGCCCGAACCGTTCGGTCCGACAAGACTCGTAATGCCCGGCGCGATCTGCAAATTAACGCGATTAACGCCGAGAATTTCGCCGTAAAATTTCGACACGTCTTTAAACACGATCATTTGATCGGAAGACACGGGCGCGGCGGGCGCGGTTGTTGCCGTCGCGATTGGCGATGAATGAGTTGTCATTGAAGTTGTCGGTGTCATTTAATCAAAAC
>JAOAPX010000057.1 GCA_025463125.1 Acidobacteriota bacterium
ATCCGAGATAAAAGCCGGAAGCGCAGCCGAAACGTCAGAAGACAAAGCTTTCGAAAGAGCAGCCTGCGGATCGAGTTCGATCAATTGCCTGATTATTTCCTGCCTTTCTGCCGCTAATTGCGCGCCATGAATCAATTCTTCTTCGCTTGCTTTCGCGCCGCTGTTTCTATAAACGTTGAGCCACGAATTGAATTCTTCAAAAACCGTTGATTCGGTTAAACGAAGCGCTTCGGCTTTGTTTGTTTGCGAATTTAACAAATTTTGCGGCGTTTCGCCCGAATTAAAAAATGACGCTATTTTGTTTGTTAAAAAGCCGAACAATCCCTGCTCTTTTGTTTGATTAAATTGTTCATGATTGTGCGAATCGCCGCGAGCGGAATTAACCGGTGCTTGCTGCGCGTATTCGCCGATATTTTGTTTTGCCCGGGAATCGATTGATCCGAAAGCGGGTGAAACAACGGAAAATAAAACAATTATTGCTGTCAAAAATGAAAAACTTAGCCTTCTGCCGGAATTTACGTACTGCATAATGAAAATCCTTTGTTTGTTTAGTGTTTGGTTGTTCGGTTTTGATTGTAGAACTGCGGAATTAATACAAATCCAGATAATAAAACTGTAGATTCAGTATTGATCCGCAGGCGGAAAAACGTTGATTTTTTTTATATTAATGGTTAACTCAGGAATCAAATAAAATAAGATACCGGTTTCTGTAAATCGGTAAGCAATTTGTACTTACGGCTTTATTTGCAAATCAATTCGTATTTTTGAATTTTAAGAAACTGCCGGCAATCTGTTTTTATTGATTGGGGAACATAAAAAAGTCTATAAAATTGAACAGGAAAACACAAGCGAAAAAGTCGCCGGTAAAAATACCGATTTTCTGTTTTGTTTTTCAATCGAACAATAAAGCTTTGTTAAACTTTTGAAAGCAAACTTTTAATGATTCGTTTTCTGTTGTAAATTTATTCAAATAAAATCAAACAAATACTGTTTCAAAAGACGATATAAAATAAATTAAAAATATAAAACGTTTTTTAATACGGAATTATGAACAAAATAGCGGCAGATTTATCTGAATTCATCATGAAACGCGCCGTAAACGTGCCCGCCGACGAAGAGTTTTTAAGAGAGCTTTATTTCAGCACAAGAGACGATTTAAATATTTTGCCGCTTGGCGAAGCGCAAAAAAACGCGCTTTTGCAGATGCAGTTTGACGCGCAAAGGCGGCAATACGCCGCGCAAACCCCGTTTACCGCTCACGAAATTATTTTGTTTAATAAACAACAAATAGGACAAATCCTGATTGTGAGAGAAAATGATTTCATTTGCCTGGCTGATATTTCGCTTTTGCCGACGTACAGAAATTTGGGAATCGGAACCTTTTTAATAAATGATATTTTAACCGAAGCCGAACAAGGCAAAAAGAATTTCATTTTGCATGTGTTAAAAACAAATCCGGCTATCAAGCTTTATAAAAGGCTCGGATTGGTTGTTGCCGAAGATTCGGGATTTCATTTTAAGATGGAACGACGATTGTAAACGGGCGTTTTTGTAATCGGGCGTTTTTTCTTTTACGAACAAACAGAAAAAACGCCCGATATGTAATTTATAAAAAAAATATAAAGAAGCTGAAAATCGGATTGTTGAGAAATAAGAATGTCGGAAAATATAACCAGAGATGAATTTGCAGGACAATTGAACAGCGTGTTCAGCGTGTTTTTCACGCCCGAAAAACCGCGCGAAGCCGAACTGGTAAATGTCGGCGAGCTTAACAGGCGCGCTTTTCAGGAATCGTTTTCCATCGTGTTTCATGTTCCGACCGACGTTTATTACGAACAAAACGTTTACAAAGTCGAACACCCCGCTCTCGGTTCTTTCGAACTGTTTCTGGTTCCGGTAAAGCAAACCGTGAACGGAATAAATTATGAGGCGGTTTTTAGTCGCCTCACGGAATGAGTCTTGAATTTGATTTTGAAAATTCGGCGAGTTGTTTTTCGACGTTTACGGCAACGGTTTTCGGTAAAAGCGTGTTTAGCGGCTGATGCGGTTAATGATCGCTTCAAATTGATTGACTTTTGTTCCGACGGGCGCGATAAAAAGCGAAAACTCGCCTAAATTGTCATGACTGACGGTGTAAAGGTTTTGCGAAAGCTTTGTCATAGCCGAAGCCTGCAACAAGATGGAAAAGCTTTCGCCGAAATACCCGCGGCTCTCGTTAGCTGCGCGTTTTAATTCCTTCACTTCAACAATCTGCAATTTCACATAGCTTTTTTTATTTTTATAAACTCGTAAAGAGGTATTAACCAGCGATTGAAAGTGCGTGCTCGACCAGTAACTTAACGGATCATTTAAGCTTTCGACGGGCGGGGTGAATAAATGAGTCGATTTGGCGGTCTGTCCGAAGATGTCTCCGGCTGAATTGAGTGAAACGGCGGCAAAGGTCGCCACTCCAAGATTTTGGATAAAACTTCGTCGTGTAAATGTCATTTTGATTCCTTATACTTTAAATATTTTAAGAGTTCATTATGGGAATTAGCTGAGAATGGTAACTGTATTCTTTTAATAATTCAAGAGTATAAAGACAAAGAACACCGATTTTACGTGAAAATATAATAATAAAAAGCCTGATAAAATGTAAACAATTCTTGAAACAATAAAAAAAATAGTATATATATATAAACTTTGAACCTCGATATTTAATAAAATTGCTAAACGCCTGCGTTGTTGAATTTACATTCATTCTTAAACCCACCTTTAGATAAATTAAATTCATCGCTTAAAATTCCGCTTTTTCTTGATTTTAAGTTTGTTTATTTTATCGTTTAGTCAAAAATCACTTAAGTAGGAGCACTTTATGTCAGAACCGTTTATCGGAGAAATCAAAATGTTTGGCGGGAATTTTGCGCCGCGCGGATGGGCTTTTTGCAGCGGACAATTATTGTCTATTGCGCAAAACACGGCTCTTTTTTCAATTTTAGGCACCACTTACGGCGGCAACGGGCAAACGACGTTCGCTCTGCCTGATTTACGCTCCCGCGTGCCGATGCATCCCGGGCAGGGACCCGGGCTTTCGCCTCGTAGTTTAGGAGAAATGGGAGGCACGGAAACTGTTACTTTACTTAACAGCCAAATGCCCGCTCACACACACCAGGCGACGGTCGCGCCAAAGGCAAGCACTTCGGAAACGACCGACACGCTTCCTACGAATCAATATCCGGCGGCGGGCGGCGTTTACAGCCCGACGGCAAACGCTCAAATGGGCAGCAGCGACGTGACGGTCGGTGTCAGCGGGGGAAATCAGCCGCACAATAATATGTCTCCGTTTACCTGCGTCAATTTTATTATCGCTTTAGAAGGCATTTTCCCGTCCAGAAATTAAAGCGCGGATTTCTAAAACTTGCGGCAGGTATATAAAGCGTTTATTTGCCTGTCGTCGCCGAAGTGTACGCAAGAATGGTTTTCATCCTGCCTCCTGCCGCGCATTCCGCGCACTTCAGGTTTCGTAAATATTTATACAAAATTAAATAAAATTCCCCATGAAAAATACAATCTCAATTGCCGGTAATTCTCATTCAAAATTTACTTTGCTTTGTTTGTCGTTTTTGGTTTTGATTTCGCTGATAACACCTACTTTTAGTTTAGGAGTTGATAAAGGCGCGCCAGGTAAACCCATTTCTTCAAGCGGTTTTGCCGAAACAAATGCGAATAAATTGACGGCTCCTTCGGCGACAATGACTAATTCCGCCGCTATTACCATTAACGACCGTCCTTCCACAGCCCCGGCAAATCCGGCACCCGCCACTCCGTATCCATCCGGCATAACCTTTTCCGGTTTGGCTGGAACGGTTTCGGGCGTAAGTTTGACTTTGAATAACGTAACGCACGCGAGACCGCGCGATATTGACGTTCTTTTAGTCGCGCCGGACGGAACAAAGAGCTTGATTGTAATGGCTGACGCGGGCGGTTTGAATGCTATTTCGGGAGTAAATATAACATTGGACGATGCGGCGGCGGCAATCCTGCCCGGCGACGCAGCCGGTATGACAGATGCGACGATCACGACAGGTTCGTATAAACCGACAAACGGAGTCGGCGGCGCGCCCGAGCCGGATGCGTTTCCTGCGCCCGCACCAACATCCGGTTACGGTTTGCCTGCGCCGACGGGTTCGGCAACATTCGCATCGGTTTTTAACGGGACAAGTCCGAACGGAACGTGGAATCTGTATGTGCTTGATGATTCGAGCAGCGCCGGAGCGACTGGAAGCATCGCCGGCGGCTGGACGCTAAACGTTACAACCGCGGCTTCGGGAATCGCAACGACGACGACGCTGACTTCCGCGCCGAACCCTTCATTTGCAGATCAACCCGTCGCTTTTACGGCTACCGTCGCGAGCGGAAGCGGGACGCCGACCGGCACTGTAACTTTCGCTCAAGGCGCGACCACGCTTTCGTGCGGCACCGTTGCCGTAAACGGAAGCGGGCAAGCCGTTTGCAATATACCGGCGGGCGGACTAGCCGAAGGCAGCAACGTTATAACGGCGACCTACAATCCGACCGGATCGTTTTCAACGAGCAACGGAAGCGTAACGCACACCGTTAATAATCAAACAACCGTTGCCGGCAGCCAGTATTGCAACAGCGGTGCGATTACCGTCAATGACACGACTTCAACAACGCCTTACCCGTCTAATATTTTTGTTTCCGGTTTAAGCGGAAACATCGGAAAAGTGGTGCTGACGCTTAATAATATAACGACGCCGCGACCGCGCGAACTGGATATTTTACTAATCGGACCAAGCGGGCAGAAATTCGTCCCGATATCGGACGTCGGCGATTTAACGGCGGCAACGGGCATAACCTTAGTTTTAGATGATGCGGCGGCAAACCCTTTGCCGACCGGTGACGGCAGCGTTTTATCGGGCGGAACATTTCGACCGACAGATTTTACCAGCGGCGGCAGTGAAGTTTTCCCGGCGCCTGCGCCTGCGGGACCATATAATTCACCGGGACCGAACGGAACGGCAACGTTTGCAAATACATTTAATGGTACCAATCCAAACGGACAATGGAATTTGTATATAGTTGACGATTCACCGGGCGGCGGAACAAGCACAATTTCCGGCGGATGGTGTCTTACTTTTGAGGTTGTGACACCGCCGACGATAACTAAAAGTTTTGTTCAGACGAGTTTGCCGCTCGGTTCGACCGGGACGATGAGATTTGTCGTAAATAATCCGGAGCCGGCGAAGGCGATATCCGGCATAAGCTTTACCGACACTTTACCGGCAGGTATTAGTGTCGGAAACGGTTCATCGGCGGTTTGCGGCGGAACGCTGACGACCGCCGCGCCGAACTCGGTTTCATTTGCCGGAGGAACGCTTGCCGGAGGCGCAAGCTGTACGATCGATGTCGGAATTGTGGGATCGCAGGCAGGCGCGTGGAATAACACGACGAGCGTCGTTTCATCGACTCAAACCGGCGCGGGAGCCGCGAGCAATACGGCGACTTTAACCGTCGTTGCTCCGCCGAACGTATCAAAAGCCTTTTCACCGGCAATCGTAAATGTAAATGACATCACTACTCTGACCATTACATTGACAAATCCTTCAGCCAATACCGTCGCTTTAAGCGGAGTCGGGGTAACGGATTCGTTCCCGAACGGGCTTATCGTCGCCGCCGTTCCGGCTGTAACGAACACCTGCGGCGGAACCTTTACGGCGGCTGCCGGCGCTTCGAGCATCAGCCTGTCGGGCGGCACTATTCCCTTAAGCGGATCGTGCGCCGTTTCGGTAAAAGTCAGAGCGACTTTTTCGGGTGATAAAGTTAATACGACCGGAACCGTCACATCGACAAACGGCGGAACCGGCGGAACGGCTTCGGCAACGCTTGCTGTCAATGCGCTTAATTTGGAAGGCGATATCAACCCGCGTCCGAATCAAATGGATAATCCGACACCGGGGCAATCTGGCGACAGCGTTGTGACGTCCGGCGACGTGACGCAGATCAGACGTTTTGTACTCGGACAGGATACGGCTGATTCGATCACGACAAATGAATTTCAAAAAGCCGATACGGCGCCGTTTGATACGAAAGGCGACGGAAACTTAAATTCCGGTGACGTGACGCAAATTCGCAGGTACGTTCTAGGGATTGATCCGCCGACTGCGGCAGCCGGACCAACCATGCCGGCTACGCCTCAGCAATTGAAATTAAACGCGGAAACAAGTAAAGAAGCGGAAAGCTACAATCAATTAGCGCCGCAGGCAACGAGAACGCTTTCGGTCGTCAGATCGGCTTTAAGCGAAAATATTTTAACCGGAAATACTTTAACCGTTGCCGTGCAGTTAAACACCGATGCTTCGAAAATCGGAGCGACGGCTTTTAACGCCGATCTTAATTACGATACGGCGGTTTTATCTAATCCGACAAATGTTCGTCCGGCTCCGGGCGTTTCGGGAGTAAACGGAACGGGAACGGGCGGAACAGCCGCCGCCGCTTCAGGCAATCTGTTGTCTGCCGGAGTGTTTAGAGTGCTGGCTGATCTTCCGCCGCCGCAGACATTCGGATTAGGACGGCAGAA
>JAOAPX010000087.1 GCA_025463125.1 Acidobacteriota bacterium
CGGAGTGTTTAGAGTGCTGGCTGATCTTCCGCCGCCGCAGACATTCGGATTAGGACGGCAGAACATCGTCTTGATTGATTTCACCGTTGCTTCGGGAGCTACCGAAACGACAAGCATTTCTTTAACCAACATCTTTGTTTCGGATGCAAACGGCAACGCTTTGCCGACGACGACGACCGCAAGCGGCGTTCTGGTCGGACCGACCGCCGCCGCGAGCTCGATTACAGGCAGAGTTTTAACTTCCGCCGGAAGACCGATCTCTAAGGCAAGAATAACGATTACGGATCAAAACGGCGAATCGAAAACGGTTCAAACAAATCCATTCGGTTTTTATCGTTTTGAAGATGTCAAAGCAGGTGAAACGTATGTCTTTAGCGTGAAAGCGAAATGGTTTCAAACGGCAACCGCAGTCAAAACGATTTCGGAAGACGTGACTGATTTCGATATTGTTTTATTCGAATGATTTTGGTTTTAACTAAAGAATCGTTTTAATTTGAGCAGTTAAAATAAGCGTGCTTGATATCAAAAGATCAAGCACGCTTATTTTATAAATCCGGGCGGCGCGGTTTGTTTTCTATATGTTTTAAAGGTTTTTAGTTGATTTTAAAAATAAATTATAAAAAACTTGACTGGTGATGTTAAATCCCGGAAATAAAAGTTATGTCACACGAAGATTTTGAAAAGTATCAAAAACTTGTTTTAGAGGACTTATCGCTGCAAGAGCGGCTGAAGACGTTTGTCGAACGAACGGATTTTATTTCGGAAGTTGTCGTCTCGGGCGCTGAACGCGGCTTTGATATTTCGCGGGAAGATGTTGAAAACGAGTTGCGGCTCAGCCGGCGAAACTGGCATAAAAGGTGGATATGACGGCGAAAATCGAGAATTTTACGGATTGGGTGCCGACACGGGTTTATTGGCGGGAAAACCGACCTTTTGTTGATTGGTGTTATATGGGCGACAATCGTTTTACCGAGCCTTTTTTCGATGACACAATTGAACGCCGCTTTCGCGAGCCTTTTAATTTGTTGTTTCGGCATCAAACGCCGATCGAGTTTTTGGCGGAAATAAACGCGCATTCAGAAATCATCGCGCCGACCGGATTTATTTTTCATTTGTCTCGCTGCGGCTCGACATTGATCTCGCAAATGCTCGCCGCGGTCGAAAGTAATATCGTTAAGTCGGAGCCTCCGCCGGTTGACTGGGTTTTGCGTTCGGACGTTAAAAATCCGGAAATTTCCAGCGAGCAAAAAATCGAATGGCTGAAATTGATTATCGGCGCGTTCGGGCGCAAAAGAAATCCTTCGGAAAAGCATCTTTTTATAAAATTCGACAGCTGGAGCACGATCGAGCTTCGTTTGATCGAGCGGGCGTTTCCCGATGTTCCGTGGATATTTTTATATCGCAACCCGGTCGAAATAATCGTTTCTCAAATCAAGCAGCGCGGGGCTCAGATGATTCCGGGCGTCGTCGGGCAGATACTGCCGGGTTTTAGTCAGGCGGACGTTTTGACTATGCAGCCCGAAGAATATTGCGGGCGCGTTCTGGCGCGGATTTGCGAACACGCACTGAAAGCGCTGCCGCATCGAAACGGTTCAGCTGTTAATTACGAGCAATTGCCGGAAGCTTTCGACGCAGTAATCAGCGAGCGCTTTCGCGTCGATTTTTCGCCTGAAGAACTTGGACAAATGAAACTCGCGACGCAGTTTAACGCGAAAACGCCTCAGCTCAATTTCGTCGCGGACAGCGATACGAAAAGAAAAGAAGCGAGCGAAGCGGCACGCGTTGCGGCTGAAAAATTTGTCGATCCGCTTTACGAAAAACTCGAAAAGATGAGGCTTCAAAGTTGAAGAAATCACCGATTTACCGAAGTAATTAATCGCCCGGAAAAGTAAATCCGAAAAATATATAAAGTGTTTGTCGTTTGCGTATCGATTTTCAGTTTCTTAAAGTTTACACTCATTTTCTACTGGTTTTCAGACTTGGAGTTTCGTTTGGTTATATGATTTCAATCTTAAAATTGCCTTTTGTTTTCGATCCGCATTTGCTCAAAGAAGATTTGGGGAAATTTGCTCCCGGCGAATGGATTCCGCATTTTAACAAGCATTATTACGAAGGCGATTGGAGCGGCATCGCGTTTCGCGCGGCAAAAGGCGCGGCGGTTTCGCTTTATCCTGATCCTGTAGCGGAGAACGGCTACGTCGATACGGAAAACCTGGCGCGCTGCTCTTATATTTCCGAAGTTTTATCAGCATTTAAATGCGAACTCGAATCGGCGCGTTTTTTGCGGCTCGGCGCGGGGGCTAGTATTCGCGAGCATCGAGATTATCAGCTCGGTTATGAAGACGGCGTCGTTCGCATACATATTCCGGTTCAAACAAACCGAAACGTGAAATTCGTGCTCGACGGGCAAAGCGTCGATATGAAAGAAGGCGAAGCCTGGTATCTTAATTTTAATTTAAAACACAGCGTCGTTAATTCCGGCGAAACGGATCGCGTTCACCTTGTCGTCGATTGCGTGCTGAATGATTGGCTGCGGGGATTTTTTCTTTTGAGTTAAAACTTGAAATCGAAGCGTGAAATAAAGCCCTTTTGAAAATAATCTGTGCTAAACTGTAGCCGGTTTTCTGCGAATAATCGGGCAAGCCCTTGTCTTAAAATTTTAATAAAAGCAAACAACTTCTTAATCTGAACAAATTTTATTTGTTTCCGGAAACGGAAATAAATCCGTCCCACCGTTTAGATTAAAAATTCAATATGAACAAACCACGCTTATTCCTGCCGCGCGAAGATAAATTTATCATTTATAAAATTGTCTTTTATAAAGCTGTCTTTTCGGCTGGCGCATTTTTTACGTTTTTTTTGCTGCAATTTGTTTTTACAACCGCCGTCGCGGCGCAAACGGAAGTCAAAATATATCCGAAAACGATTCGTCTCGATAAAGGAAAAACGAGAACGATTACGGCGACCGCGTTTGACTCGTCGGGAAATTTTCTGCCGAACCGAATTTATGATTACACGGTGATTTCGGGCGACGCGGCGACGGTTTCGATCGGAAAAAGCGTAGAAGGAAATACGGAAGGGAACAATTCGCGCTTCTCGAAAAACATCGGTGAAATTACAGGGCTTTCAGCCGGGCAGGTTTTAATCGCGGCGAGCGTAAACGGCGTTCAAAGCAGTCCCTCGGTTATCACGATCGTCGATCCGGCAGCGCCTCCTTTATCCGTTATCAAGGGCGATAACGAAACCGGAAACGATAATATAATCCGCGTCAGAACGGGCGAAGCAATGGAAGTAAACGCGGAATCTTCCGAAGGCGTAAATTTTGCCGAATGGTTTTGGGGCGACGGCGATAAAACAACCGATTTAATTTCCGCGACGCACGCTTATTTAAAGGCGGGAACTTATTCGCTTACGCTTCGCGTAACGAATGCGGGCGGACAATCGCACGAAACGAAGGTTGCGGTGATTGTCTCGAATCATCCGCCGCCGACTAAGATTTACAATGTTAATAATTTAAGCCAGTTGCTAAGCGCTTATAATCAATGCACGGGCGGCGAGCATATCGTAATTCCGGCTGGAACGGTTTTGCAGGGAAGCATAGAACTTCCGGCGCGCGCGTTTTCCGATTTCGTCACGATCCGGTCGAGCGCCCCGATGCCTGATTTAGCCGTGCGCGTCAGCCCGCAGCAGCCCGGTCTGGTAACGTTTCGCGGCAGCTACAACAACGAAATTCCGGTCAGAATAAAAAATAAAGCAAATAAAATAAGATTTTCCGGCGTGAAATTCGAGCCGTTTCCCGGAACGCCCGCGTCGGTGGCAAATTATTATCTTCTGGAAATCGGCGAAGCTTTCGGTCAGAGCGCAGCCGCCGATAACCCTTCAAAAATTATACTGGAACACTGCGTCGTAAATCCGCCGGACAATGTGCAGGTCGTTCACGCCGTTTTAAACGACGGCTACAAAGTTTCGATCATTTCTTCCTGGCTCGGTAATATAAAAACTTACGGCTCGCAGGACAGCCAGGCTGTTTTCAGCCTTGACGGTCGCGGGGCGCATGTTTACAACAACACGTTTTTCGAAGCCGCATCGGAAAGCATTATTTACGGCGGCTCAAACAACCGCATCGACGGAATGGTTCCGACTAACATCGAATTTCGCCGCTGCTTTTTTACCAAACGAACCGATTGGCGCATTAACAACAAAAACAGCGCGGGCGAAACCATCAACGTCAAAAATCTGTTTGAAACAAAAAACGCGCGCCGTTTATACGTCGAAGGCTCGATTTTTACAAATCACTGGGATGCGCTGCGCTCGCAATATGACGCGATCGTCCTGAAATCTTCAGCCGACGTGCCGAAAAGCGGGCAGGGCGTTCCCTGGGCGGTCAGCGAAGAAATCGTTTTTGAAAATAATCGAATATCGCACATTAACGGAGGTTTGAGCATCGTTCGCGACGCGCCATACGGAGCCGTTAGTTTTGATACGCTGAAACCGCAGCATATAAAATTTATAAATGTTTTGTTCGATGATATGACGATCGGACGCTGGGGCGAGCATCGAACGTGGGCTTTTTACACGAACGGCGTTGACGATTTCCAGTTTAAACACGTCTCGATAATCGATTCCAACGATATCTCCGATCAATTGAAAGAAACGGCGATGACGCTGACGACCGTGGGAAGTTTGCGATTCGAAGTCGTTGATTCGATAATTCCGCTTAATTATTACGGCATCAGGAACAGCTGCGCCGAAGGCACCGGAAGCTTGAATATTGCCACGTCGCGCTGGTTCGACGCGCAGACGGGAAGCAGCTGCGCCGCTCGTTCCGGCGCATACGGCAACAGCTGGAAAATAGAAGGAAACATATTTCCATTGATGCGCAGCTCGCACAGCGCGAACGCTTACCCGTCGAACAATTTTTACCCGCAAAATTACGCCGCCGCGGGAATGCAGGCTTATCGCCGCTGCGAGGTTTCCTGGCAAGCCGATAATTGCGAAGCGAATGTGCAGGATTTTGCGCTGCGTCCCGATTCTTCCTTCAAAGGCAAAGCCGCGGACAATTCC
This sequence comes from Acidobacteriota bacterium, assembly GCA_025463125.1. Classification (GTDB taxonomy): domain Bacteria; phylum Acidobacteriota; class Blastocatellia; order Pyrinomonadales; family Pyrinomonadaceae; genus SXVE01. Next base: position 5,065 of record JAOAPX010000087.1, read on the forward strand.
GATCCGGGAATTAACGCGGAACTTTTGAACGATAGATTGAGATGCACGACAAGCGGCGACGCGAGAAACTGTACAAGCGTGGAAAATGAAACGACGCCGACGCCGACGCAGACGCCGTCACCGACGCCAACGCCGACGCCATCTCCAACACCGTCTACGGGTAATCGCACAAACGTCGCGCTCGCATCAAACGGCGCAATCGCAACGGCTTCAACGTTTGTTTCGGGCGGCGCGCCTGATATCGCGATAGACGGGGTGCGAGACTGGGCGACAAGCGGAGCATGGAAAGACGCGACGCCTGATTCGTTTCCGGATTTTCTGCAAATTGATTTCGCGGGCAGCAAAACGATCAGCGAGATAAACGTCTATTCGGTCAAAGATGATTACGCGAATCCGTCGGAACCGGCTGAGAACACTACATTTACTGTTTACGGGATAACGGATTTCGACGTGCAGTACTGGGACGGCTCAAACTGGAAAATGCTGCCGGATAAAAGCGTCGCGAACAATAACCGCGTCATTACGAAATTAACTTTTCCCGCGTTAATAACGACAAAAATTAAAGTACTGGTAAAAAACGCACAGGCGGGACACAGCCGAATCGTCGAGCTTGAAGCATGGACGGCAAACGGCGGAGCGACTCCTACCCCGACGCCGACTGTAACGCCGACGCCGACGGTTACTCCAACACCGACATCGAACGTGAGAACAAACGTCGCGCTTTCTTCAAACGGTGCAATCGCGACCGCTTCGACTTTCCTTTCAAACGGAACGCCGGATATCGCCGTCGACGG
>JAOAPX010000101.1 GCA_025463125.1 Acidobacteriota bacterium
CGCCGCCGTGGTGGAGTGAAATCCAGGTTGCGCCGCCGACGGCGTTGATCATCGCGTTCAGATAAACCCAGTCGGCGATGGCATCCGAGCCGTCTTTCATTGATTCGGTTTCGCGGTTTGGACTCGCCACGCTGCCGCAATCCAAGTGATCGCGTCCGATGACGATCGGGGCTTTCAGCTCGCCGGATGCGACCATGTCGTTGAGTTTCAATCCGGCTTTAGCGCGTTCGCCATAACCGAGCCAACAGATTCTGGCGGGCAAGCCTTGAAATTCCACTTCCTTTTGCGCCATGGTCAGCCATTTGATTAAATGATCGTTTTCGGGGAAAAGATTCATCATCGCTTCGTCGGTTTTATAAATGTCTTCGCGCTCGCCCGAAAGCGCGACCCAGCGAAACGGACCTTTGCCTTCGCAGAAAAGCGGGCGAATGTATGCGGGAACAAAGCCCGGATAATCGAAGGCGTTTGCCACGCCGAAATCCAAAGCCCTTTGGCGCAGATTGTTGCCGTAATCGAAAACGATTGAACCGCGTTTTTGAAATTCGAGCATCGCTTCGACGTGCCGCGCCATCGACGCCATCGCACGTTTTTCGTATTCGGCTTGGTTTGATTTACGTAATTCGTTTGCCTGTTCGATTGAAAGACCTTGTGGAATATAGCCGTAAAGAACGTCGTGGGCGCTCGTTTGGTCGGTGACGACATCGGGAACAATTCCCTTTTCCAGAATTCGCCAGTGAACTTCCGCCGCGTTTCCCAAAAGCGCGATTGATTTCGCTTCCCTTTTACCTGTAAATTCCTTAACCATTTGCAGCGCTTCGTCTAAATCTTCCGTCGCCAAGTCAATCTGTTTAAGCTGCAAACGCCTTTCAATGCGCCACCGATCCACTTCAACCAGCAACCCGACGCCGCCGTTGAACGTGATCGCTTGCGCCTGAGCGCCGCCCATTTCGCCCAAACCCGCCGTGAGAACGAATTTTCCGGCGAGCGTTCCCCAATTATTTTGTCTGGCAAGACTGCCGAAAGTTTCGTAAGTTCCCTGCAAAATTCCCTGCGTGCCGATGTAAATCCAGCTTCCGGCGGTCATCTGCCCGTACATCATCAAGCCTTCGCGCTCGTATTTGTCGAACTGTTCCTGCGTCGCCCAGTGCGGCACGATGTTGGAATTCGCCAGAAGAACGCGCGGCGCGTCCGCGTGCGTTCGAAAAACGGCGACCGGTTTGCCCGATTGGACGAGCAGAGTTTCGTCGGCTTCGAGATTCTTTAAACTTTCTAAAATCGCGTCAAAAGATTCCCAATTTCTCGCCGCTTTTCCGCGCCCGCCGTAAACGATCAAATTGTCAGGGTCGAACGCCACGTCCGGGTCGAGATTGTTTTGAATCATTCGATACGCGGCTTCGGCGAGCCAGTTTTTGCAGGTTAAATTCGTGCCGGTCGGCGCTTTAACAATTCGCTTCATAGTTTTTCAGTTTTATTAAAATATTATTACGTAATACGGAATTTACTTGCGAAACACTCGAAAATAAAGGAAATGAAATAAAGAACGGGAAAACAATAAAAATCATTAAAACGATCATATTATCTTTTATTTACGTATGTTTCGCCCGATTTTGCGGGCATAAATTCACAAATTTAATAACGCGCGCGGTTTGGATCAATTAACTTCGTTTCTTATTTTTATTATTGTCCCGGAACGCGCATCGAGGCATTTCAAAAACTCAATTTCTTTTTTGCTCTGACGGCGAAACCTTTCTGATCTACGGCGACCCTGATATGTCCGAGCGTTTTTACGGTTTCGCCGTTTTGCGGGTAAAAGCCGAGCAAATATTGATTCTTTAAATCTTCGGCGATGCTTTGAAAAGCTTCTTTTAATTTCGCCGCTTTTTTTTCGTAAAATCTGCCCGCCGTTTCTTCGGTTAAAATTTTCAGTATTCCGAACGATTTCGAATTCGTATTCGATGCGTTTGAAGGCGAAGAATTTTTCGAAAATATAATCGGGTAAAGCAAAACATCCGCTTTTTGCAGCGCGTCGAGTGTTTGCTGCGCGGTATAAACGCGACCCGTCACTTGCCCGTCGGTTAAAACGACGATCGCTTTTCTGCCCTTCATCGAAGCGAAATAATTGTTGACGACGCTCAAAATCGCGTCCGGCATATCGGAGCCGTTTGTTTCGCTGATACGAACCTGATCGATCGCTTTCGACAGAATTTTCCGGTCGTAAGTCAGACCGCTCAGAAACGATGTGCGGCTGTCAAAGCTGACGATTATCGCTCGATCTTCCGGGCGCAGAATCTTGATAAAATCGCGCGCCGCTTTTTGAATATCATCTAAAACATCACGCGTGCTGAAACTCGTATCGAGCAGAATGGCGACGTTCATCGGAGCTTCTTCGTTCAGAAAAAGTTCGATTTCCTGTTCTTCGCCGTTTTGAAAAATCGTAAAATTCCCTTTTTTCAATCCCGGCACATTGCGTCCTCTGGCGTCGCTGACCGTGAGCGGAATAGTCAAAAGCAGCGTGTCGACTTTTATCGGAGCTTCATCGTTTTGATCCTGCGCTTTTGCAAACGCGGCGAAAGCGCAGAAACACAAAAACGAAATTATAAACGCCTGTTTGAGTTTGAATCCAACCGTTTGGCGGGCGTTTTCCGAAAAACGTTTTTCGCAAATCAGTTCGGTTGCCGCCGGGGCTTTAAGAATGCGTTTCATAAATTTTTGTGTGGTAAAGTTTACATTATTTTTCAAAAAAATAATCGTAAAATATTTTTCGCAAAAATGTGCGGGCGCTGAGTTTCCCGGTTTGTTTGTTTGTTTTTTTCCGCGCTTTGCAACGCTCAGAGACTTCACAAAGAAAGCGTGAATAAAATATTATTTTCAATATTTTATTCACGCTTTCTTTGTCTTTTACAAAGTATCTGCGACTTGTATTACGCTAACGCTTCAGGCTTTCGGCAAAAGATTACCGGCAAATTCGCCGATTCTTTCAACAAAATCACCCGGAACTTCTTTTATATCCGGAGACAATCTCATCATTTCCGCGACGATTGCCGAGCCGACAACGGCGGCGTCGGCGTATTTCCATGTTTCAGTGACCTGCGCCGAAGTTGAAATGCCGAATCCCAAAGCGATTGGCAAATTTGTGTGGTTCCTAAGTCTTTGAACAAGATTTTCCGCGTCGGAACTCGTTTCATTGCGCGCTCCGGTTACGCCCGCGCGCGAAACGGCGTAGACGAAACCGCTCGCGTGAGCGCAGATTTTAGCGAGGCGTTCATCGCTCGAGGTCGGCGCGGCGAGCATTATCAACGCCAAATCATTTTCAGCCAGAATCGAGCGAAATTCAGCCGCTTCTTCGGGTACGAGATCGGTCACCAAAATCCCGTCAACGCCCGCATCTTTAGCTTTTTCCGCAAAGTTTTCCAAACCGAACTGAAGGATCGGATTAAAATAACTGAATAAAATCACAGGCGTTTCGCAGCCCTTTTTCCTGACGCTCGCGACAATTTCCAAAATGCCTTTAACCGAAATCGGATTCTGCAGAGCGCGTTCCGCAGAAGCCTGAATCGTCACGCCGTCGGCGACCGGGTCGGAAAACGGCACGCCGAGCTCGATAACGCTCGCTCCTTTTTCCGCTAATTCCAAAATCAAATCTTCGGTCGTTTCGAGATTCGGATCGCCCGCCACAATAAACGGAATAAAACCGCCGCGATTTTCGGCTTTTAATTGTATGAATTTTTTGTTTATGCGATTTTCCATTTATGAATTTAATCGACAGATTTACACGGATAAACTCGGATTTCTTTTAATAAAAACGCAGGCAGATATTTGCTTTATCCAAGTTTTTACCGGTTTTCGCCCGTGTTTATCTATGGTTAATTATTTCCCCGCCAACATTTCCTGAACCTGGTTGACATCTTTATCGCCGCGCCCCGAAAGATTGACGATAATCGTTTGCGCGGGCGACATTTCCGGCGCGATTTTCAAAACGTGGGCGATGGCGTGCGAGCTTTCGAGCGCCGGGATGATGCCCTCGGTTTTTGAAAGCGTTTGAAAAGCCGCGAGCGCTTCTACGTCGTCGGCGAGCGCGTATTCGATCCGCCCGATCGACTGCAAAAACGCGTGTTCCGGTCCGACCGAGGCGTAATCCAAGCCCGCCGAAATCGAATGCGTTAATGCGATTTGCCCGTTTTCGTCCTGCAAAAGCCAGCTTTTAGTTCCCTGAAGGACGCCGATTTTTCCGCCGCCCGCTTTATTGAAACGCGCCGCGTGTTCGCCGAGATTGTTGCCTTTGCCGCCCGCTTCGACGCCGATCATTCGCACGGATTCGTCATTCAAAAACGGGTGGAAAAGCCCGATGGCGTTCGAGCCGCCGCCGACGCAGGCGACGAGCATTTCCGGCAAACGACCTTCTTTTTCCAGAATTTGCTGACGCGCTTCGCGCCCGATGATCGATTGAAAATCCCTGACCATCAGCGGATACGGGTGCGGACCGAGCGCCGAGCCCAAAAGATAATAAGTCGAATCGACGTTCGTCACCCAATCGCGCAAAGCCTCGTTGATCGCGTCTTTTAAGGTTTTCGCGCCCGAATCGACGCCGCGCACTTCAGCGCCCAAAAGCTGCATCCGGAAAACATTCAGCGCCTGCCGGCGCATATCTTCCGTTCCCATATAAACGACGCATTCTAAACCAAATAACGCGCAAACCGTCGCCGTCGCAACGCCGTGCTGACCCGCGCCGGTTTCGGCGATAATCCGCTTTTTGCCCATTCGCCGCGCAAGCAAAATCTGCCCGATGGCGTTGTTGATTTTATGCGAGCCGGTGTGTCCCAAATCTTCGCGCTTGAGATAAATCTGCGCTCCGCCTAAAGTTTCCGACAAACGTTTCGCGTGAAAAAGCGGCGTCGGGCGACCGGAAAAATCCTGCAAAAGATGCAAAAACTCGGCTTGAAAATCCCGGTCGTCGCGCACGGCGAAATACGCCGTTGTCAATTCTTCGAGCGGCGACATCAACGTTTCGGGAACAAATCGCCCGCCGAATTCGCCCCAGTAACCGCGTTCGTCTGGTTGAAAATTATTCATTGAAATTTACTTACGAAACTTTAAATTCTTCGTCGAGTCGTTCTTTTAAAAACATTTTTATCAGCGATTGATAAGGCACGTCGCGCTTGTTGGCGGCGAGCCGGATTTTTTCGAGCATCGCTTCGGAAATTCGCAACGAAATCGTGCGCGTCGTCGGCTTCAGTTTCGGCAAAACCAGCGTTTCCGCCGAATCCCAATCTATAAAATCGGTCGAATCTTCTTTCGCCCAAAACTCGCGTTCTTCATCTTCATTATTAAAAATCGGAATCTCTTTTAATTTTTTCGGCATATTTTCGGTTTTCACGTTTCGTCATATCGCGGGCTGAAATTACCCGAATCAATTTGTTTCGGACGGTAAAAGCAATAAAAAGCCGGCGATTCGCATCGGTTCTGCCGAGCGCGAAAAATCTTTTTTCACCGGCTGAATGTCGTCGGTCGTCAGCGATTACCAAAGGTAAATTAAAAAATACATCTTCGCATTCGCCGTCCGTGACATTGTGAAGATGCAGGTTTTTATTTAAATTGCCGTCATCCCAATTAAAGCCTTCGCAATTTTCAACGATTGATTTCATCTATATTTGTATAGTATGAAAATATACTTTTTTAGTAAAGAAAATTTAAAATCATTCCTTACTTAAAGATTCTTTCTCTAACTTAAATTCTTCCAAAAGTGCAAAGAAAACGTCGAATGATTTCTCTTCATCATTTTTGGAATTTCGCAAAATAAAACTAACTAAACTCATTGCGGTAGGAATATTTTCGCCAAAGAATTCTGCGGCATAATTCGTCAGATTTCGCATAAAATGTTTTCCGTCTTTTTCATCTGCATCACTTAAATCTAAAGCCATTTCAAAGCCATACAAAAAGTTATGCAAATCCGTTAGTGATTTTCTACCAAAATACATTAATGGTCTTTGATGAATTGCGGATAACAAAGTGTAAAAGCTGTTCGGTGGGCGTTTTCCAGCTCTGTCTTACTTTTAGCAATAAAATTTATTAGTTTAATTTTGTCTTTCTTTCCCCTTTTTTCTTCAACACCACTACATACATCAATCGCAAAAGGTTTTGTTTGCCAAATTGCCCACTTGATATTTTCGTGTGAAAGCCCACCTGCGAGATACATTTTTGGAAAAATTTCCTGCACTTTTTTCGCAATTTCCCAATCGAAGGTTTCGCCCGTTCCGCCGTGTTCGTGTCGAGAATAAGCGTCGAGCAAAACGGCGTCAACTTCGTATTTTGTAACGTCTTCGGGTTTGAAATCGGGCGAAACGCGAAAGGCTTTGATGATTTCGAGATCCGTTTTCGCTTTTAATTCGCGAGCAAATTCCGGCGTTTCTTCGCCGTGAAGCTGCACGGCGTCGAGTTTCGCAATTCGGGCGATTTCCGCGATTTTTTCCAAACTTTCGTTGACGAAAACTCCGACTTTCAAAACTGTGTCCGGCAATTGCTCTATGATTTCAAGCGCTTTTTCGGGCGCGATGTAGCGCGGGCTTTTCGCGTAAAAATTAAAGCCGAGCGCGTCCGCGCCGAATTTCGCCGAAACGAGCGCGTCTTCCAGATTTGTGATGCCGCAGATTTTTACTCTCGTCATAAATTTAATTTGTGAAAAGAAGTTTTTTAGCGACAGATGCACATAGATTGACACGGATAAAGATTGGATAAAATCATTTATTCATCTTTATAAATCAGTGTTTACCCGTGTGCGTCTGTGGTTAATTCTCTTAATTCTTCCATCGCGTTTCCGCTTCGCATTAAAGTTTCACCGATTAAGAAACCGGAAAATCCGAGTTCGCGCAGTTCGAGAATTTCATCTTTCACAGTGATTCCGCTTTCAGTAATCATCAAAGAATCTTTTGGCGCGTGTTTGATAAGCTCGCGCGAAACATCGAGCGAAACTTTGAAACTGTGCAGATCGCGATTATTAACGCCGATAATTTTCGCGCCGATTTTTTTCACCCGCTCTAATTCTTCTAAAGTATGAACTTCGACGAGGGCGTCAAGCCCTAATTCCAGTTCGGCTAGACGATGAAGTTTTGCTAAAACTTCATCGTTCAGCATCGCCGCGATTAATAAGATTACGTCAGCGCCCGCTTCCGCCGCTTCGTAAATCTGAAATTCGTCAAAAATAAAATCCTTCCGCAAAATCGGGATTTCAACCGCCGTTCGAGCCGCTTTCAAATCTTCCAGAGAGCCTTTAAATCTGTCTTCTTCGGTCAAAACCGAAATCGCGCACGCGCCGCCGTTTTCGTAATTACGGGCTGTCTCCCGAACATCGATTTTATCATTTATCACGCCTTTTGACGGCGAAGCGCGCTTGATTTCGGCGATTATATTGATTTGCTCTCTCTCCAAAGCCGCGCGCAGACGATGTTTCGCCGCGCCTTCGCGTGCGGCAAACGCCGATTGTTTCAGCTGTTCGTAATCGCGATTCGCTTTTGCGCTTTCGAGACGTTTCTTTTTTAATTCGATAATTTCGGTTAAAAACATTTTAATTTTCTTTTGTTTTCTCAATCAGACTTTCCAATTTTGCCAAAGCCTTCCCGCTTTCCAGACACTCGGCGGCGATTTTCACCGCTTCGAGCAAGTTCTCAGCTTTTCCGCCGACGAAAATCGCCGCCGCCGCGTTCATCAAAATCAGCGAACGAGCCGCGTCGGTTCGTTTATTACTCAAAACCTGTCTGATAATTTCGGCGTTTTTTTCGGCATCGCCGCCGCGCAAATTTTCCAGGTCAGGGGTGGAAACTCTTTCAAAACCCAAATCTTCGGGCGTGATTTCAAAAAACTTCAAATAATCGGGCGTAACTTCGGCGACAAATGTCGAATCCGAAACCGTAAGTTCGTCGAGCCCGTCAAGCCCGTGAACCACCCAGGCGCGTTTTGTGCCGAGAGCGCGGAGAGTTTCCGCAACCGACGGAACGAGCGCTTTGTGCCAGACGCCCATTATTTGAAACGGCGCCCCGGCTGGATTCGTCATCGGACCGAGTAAATTAAACGTCGTGTGAACGCCCAATTCGCGGCGAACCGCCGCGACGCGCGCCGTCGAAGCGTGATAAAGCGGCGCGAACATAAAACAGATGCCGATTTCGTTCAAGCATTTTTCCGACGTTTCGCGGCTTGCGGACACGTTGACGCCGAGAGCCGAAAGCACGTCTGCGCTGCCCGATTTCGAAGTCGCCGCGCGGCTTCCGTGTTTCGCTACCGGAAGTCCCGCGCTCGCGATGACGAAAGCGGCGGCGGTCGAAACGTTGAAAGTTTTGACTCTGCTCGAACCTGTCCCGGCGGTGTCGATAAAATCCGTATGAATCGAATTGATTCTGGCGGCGCGCGAGCGCATGGCTTCCGCCATTCCGGCAAGCTCTTCGACGGTTTCGCCTTTAATGGCGAGCGCGACGAGCGCGGCGGCAATCTGCGTGTCGGTCGCTTTGTCGCTCAAAAGCTCGTCTAAAAGATGACGCGCTTCCGAGCGCTCGATGTTCTGCCCTTTCATCAAATGAAGCAGAATATTTTTCAAACCTTTCGGGGGCGCTTCGTCGGTTCGCGCGGGCGTCGGCAAAATCCACGCCGGGCGAATGACTCCTTTGTTTTCTGAAATTTGCATACTTTATAAAACAAAAAATCGCTGCAAAAGTTACCTTTTTGTCAACGATTTCTTCTAAATTGTGTTTTTTACAAAAGGCTTAAGCCTGTCGCTCAAATAGAAGAATCATCGCCCCGCACCAATGCCGGGTTTTTGTTTCAACTAAATTTTTGCGATTTTTTTCCATCAAGCCGTAAAATGTTTTACAATCTTCATTTATAACTGACGACATTTTTTTTCGCAAACTATGAACGAACTATTTCAAACCGCAACCCGTCCCGATGAAAGTTTATTTACACGCCGAAACGACCCGAACGACGTGCGTCTCGGCGAGATAATTTCTACCAGAGAATCCGATTACGATTCGGCTGATATTGTCATAATCGGCTGCCCGCAGGACGAAGGCGTTACGCGAAACGGCGGCAGAGACGGCGCACGGTTTGCGCCGGACGCGATTCGCCGCGAATTTTACCGCTTAACGCCGTTCGGCATAAAGGCGAAGATTTTCGATTTCGGAAACACGATTATCCAGGGAACGCTCGAAGAAACGCACGAAGCGCATTGCCGGATCGTCACGCAGTTTCTTCGCGACGGGAAAAGAATCATCGTTTTAGGCGGCGGAAATGATATATCCTACCCGGACGGCTGCGCTATGTCGGACGCTTTCGGCAACGCAAACTGGATTGCCATTAATATTGACGCTCATTTTGATGTTCGCGCAGACAGAGAGCGCAACAGCGGAACGCCGTATCGCCAGCTTCTCGAAGAACGTCTTTTGACGCCCGATTATTTTTACGAAATCGGCTTTCAGCCGCAGCTCGCTTCGCCGGTTTATTATCGTTATCTGCAAAATCTCGGCGTCAACCTGATCAGTCTCGACCAGCTCCGCTCGCGCGAAACGGCTGATCTCGAAATTCGCGAATCGATTCGACAGAAATTCGTCAGCCACAGCTCATCTTTAAGCACGTTTTTCGGCTTTGATATCGATGCGGTTCGATCTTCGGAAGCTCCCGGATCGTCTGCGCCGAACCCGTTCGGGCTGCGAGCCGGTGAATTTTTAACGCTCGTTCAATTTGCCGCCAAATTGACGAACACGAAAATCATCGAATTCAGCGAAGTAAATCCGAATTTCGACATAGATAACCGCACGTCAAAACTCGTCGCCGTCGCTATGCACAAATTTTGTGTCGGCTAATTTTAAGCAAAGAATAATTGCAAGTAAAAGAATAAAAAAGGCTAACTTCCACACAGGGAAGTTAGCCTTAAAATTATAAAATTCAAAATTTTAGAGCGAAACTATTCTTTAAGCGCGTAAGCTGCGTCCGGTCGCAAGGCGATAAATAGCCAAAACGATTAGCGCGCCGATCACGGCAAAGACCAAGCCCATAATGCTGAACCCGTCGTGGGCAGGCGATTCGAAAAGCATTCTTCCAACCCAACCGCCGACGATTGCGCCGACAATACCGAGTAAAATTGTTGCTAAAACGCCGCCGCCGTCCGGTCCGGGCATAATAAGTTTTGCCAAGTAACCTGCTATAAATCCTACTACCAACCAAACAATCAAACTAATAATCATATTGCCTCCGTATTTTTCCTGAACATTCTCAAAATATAATAAATATTTTGATGTTTTTAACTACGCTTTGATTAAAGCAATCTTAGTGCCACATCATTCTTTACGGAGTTTTTGCTATAAAAACACAAAATGCGCCTGTAAATATGGGGAAATAAGAAAACCGGCAATCAGTTTTCGTATGATAATCGTACAATCCTGAAATGAGTTATTACAAATAAAAGATACATATTATAAGAAGAGATTTTCACACTTAAAAGCGTAAGAATTTCGTTCAATCTATCAATATAAATACGTTCACGATTTAATAAATTTCCGGTAATCAGCCAAAATAGCCGAGACATCCGGGTAAACTTCACTACAGCCCGCGCTCAACAGTTCGCTTTCCGTCCAGCCGCCGGTTAAAACCCCGATTGTTTTCAGATTAATTTTCGCCGCCGCTTCCGCATCGTAAGCCGTATCGCCGATGACGACGATGTTTTTTTTGTCGATTGCGCCGAGTTTTTCGAGAGCGGCTTGAAAAATGTCAGGTTCGGGCTTTGATTTTTCCGCGTCGTCAGCCGAAGTTTCGTCTTCGATCAAATCTTCTACGCGGGCGATTTTTTTGTAAGCTTTAAGCTCGTCGGATTTTGCCGAGCTGGCTAAAACAACCGGCAGATTGTCGGTTTTGATTTTTTCAAATAACTCACGCACCTTTGCGAAAGGTTTTATTTTACCGAGAAATTCTTTTTTAAATATTGCCCCGCGTTCTTCTTCGAGAAGCTTGCCGAACTCTTTTATTTCTTTTTTCAGCAGAAATTCCGGCAAAAACTGATCGCCGCCCTTTCCGACCTGTCTTCTCGCCTCGTAAAACTTTATTTCCCTGCCGAATTTTCTGAATGCCTTAACCCAAGCCTCTGCGTGATGATCGACCGAGTCGATTAAAGTTCCGTCAATATCAAAGATAAATGCCTCTATCAATTTTTTTCTCCCCTTGTTCGATTTACTGTTTTACTTAATGTAACAAACACTCTGCAAACTTGACAGCCCCGCAAAGATTTCGCTATTTTATTAGTTCGCTTTAAATTATTCCGAAGCGGAGTACGGATAGTCAGTTAGCTCAGTGGTAGAGCACTACCTTGACACGGTAGGGGTCAGCAGTTCAAGTCTGCTACTGACTACCAATTTTATTTTTTGATAAGATGCTTACGAAGAACTTTGCAGTTATACAAACTACTACGACGCGCTAATCGCAGCGCGTATTTCGGTGTTTATATTTTCATTTGATTTTATAAATGCCAAGGCAAAGTCGCTCTTATCAAATCAAATCTTTTTAGTAGTAGAAAATTGTTAATCGTTAAATCGTTAACTGCTGATTAAACCAATTGATTTGAAAGCGAATTTGCTTTTCGAATCGAGTATTTATTCGATGTTTTTTCAGTTATTTTTCAGTTAAAGAAACATTAACCATTAACAAAAATATGAGCGAATTAAACGTAAAATACGGCGAAAACCAAAAGCAGATACCCGCTCCCGTTTCGGTCGTTGAGGTTTTAAAAAACTTTGACCGCGACGCGGCTAAAAAGGCTTTGGCGGCAAAAGTAAACGGCGAAGAAGTTGATTTAAACAGGCAGCTCGCGGCGACGGACGAAGTTTTATCGATCGAACCGATTCTGCCCGAATCGCGCGACGGTCTGGAATTGATCCGGCACTCGACCGCTCATCTTCTGGCGGCGGCTGTGCTTGATTTATTTCCCGGAACAAAACTCGGCGTCGGTCCGGCATTGATGGAAGACCCGCGCTACGGTTTTTATTACGACGTTATCGCGCCGCAGACTTTGACCGAAGCGGATTTGCCGATTATCGAAAAGCGTATGCGCCAGATCGCCGGAAAAAATCTGCCGTATCGCCGCGAAAACGTCAGCAAATCGGACATTATTAAAATTTTCACCGAGCGCGACGAGCCTTTAAAATGCGAGCTGATCACGGAAAAGGTCGAAGACGCTTCCGAAGCGAGCGTTTATTATATTGATAATTCGCCGTTTATAGATTTCTGTCTCGGACCGCACGTTCCGCATACAGGAAAAATCAAAGCTTTCAAACTGCTTGCATTGTCGGGCGCTTACTGGAAAGGCGACGCGGCAAACCAGCAGATGCAGCGCATCTACGGAACCGCCTTTGCGACGCAGGAACAGCTTGATGCGTGGGTCAAGCAGCGCGAAGAAGCCGAAAAGCGCGACCATCGCCGTTTAGGCAAAGAGCTCGATTTGTTTTCCATTCAGGATGATTACGGTCAGGGAATGATTTTTTTTCATCCGAAAGGCGGCGCGATTCGCACCGAGATGGAAAATTATCTGCGCGAGGAGCTGCAAAAACGCGGATACGGAACGGTTTTCACGCCGCACATCGCCAAACGGCAATTGTGGCAAACTTCCGGTCACGAAGAAAATTACGCCGACAACCTGTTCGAGCCGATTGGATTGCCCGAATGGTTTAACGAGGAAACGGAATTTCGACTAAAGCCGATGAACTGCCCGTTTCACATCGGAATTTACAAATCGCACCCGCGTTCGTATCGTGAATTGCCTTTAAGATATGCCGAGCTCGGAACGGTTTATCGCGCAGAGCTTTCCGGCACTTTGCACGGTCTTTTACGAGTTCGCGGATTTACGCAGGATGACGCGCATATTTTCTGCACGCCCGAACAGGTCGAATCCGAAGTCGGAAACTGCGTCGATTTTGCTTACGACGTATTCAAAACTTTCGGTTTCGAGAAATTCAAGGTCGAGCTTTCAGTGCGCGGCGCGGCTGACAACAAAGGCTTTTTGGGTTCGAGCGAAGATTGGGAAAATGCCGAAAAGGCTTTGGTTAATGCGCTCAAAGCGAGAAATATCGGTTACGAGCGAATCGAAGGCGAAGCGGCTTTTTACGGTCCGAAGATTGATATTAAAGTCGAAGATTCGATCGGGCGTTTGTGGCAGCTTTCGACCGTTCAATTCGATTTTAATTTGCCGGAAAGATTCGAGCTTGAATTTATCGGCGATGACAATCAAAAACGTCGTCCGGTAATGGTTCACCGTGCGCTGTTCGGTTCGGTCGAAAGATTTTTCGGCGTTTTGATCGAGCACTACGCCGGAGCGTTCCCGTTCTGGCTCGCGCCCGTGCAGATCGCGGTTTTGCCGATTACAGACCGCATCAACGAATACGCGGAAAAAATCGCGAGTGAATTGAAAAATGCCGGTTTCAGGGTTGAAGCAAACACGAAATCCGATAAAATCGGTGCGAAAATTCGCGACGCGCAGCTTAATAAAGTTCCGTTTATGCTCGTTTTAGGCGACAAGGAACTCGAAGAGCAAAAGGTCGCTGTACGCGAACGAAAAGAAGGCGACATCGGACAGATGACGCTCGAAGAATTTACAGAAATGGCACGTAAGTTAAAAGAAACACGTGCTTTGGCGAACAGGTTAAGTTGACGGAAAGTTGACGGGAATCGCGCGGGAAAAAGTTCTTAAAATTTCGCCGCTTCTCGTCAGCTCACAACTTCCGGCAGCTATAAAAAAGGAGGCTAAATATCGCTAGAAAGTTTAACAACAAAAATCGCAGCCGGTTTAGAGAGCCGTTGCATCGCACAAACGAACGTATTCGCGTTCCCTCAGTGCGCGTAATTGATGAAGACGGTGAACAACTCGGTGTAATGGACGTGCGCGACGCGGTTCAGAAAGCGCGCGAAATGGGCGTCGATTTGGTGGAAATCGCGCCGAATGCGAAACCGCCGGTTTGCCGCATTATCGATTACGGAAAATTCCTCTACGAAGAAAAGAAGAAAACCGCGGAAGCCAAGAAAAAACAGGTTACCGTTGAGGTCAAAGAGCTTAAATTTCGTCCGGGAACCGACGAACACGATTACTCTTATCGAATGAAACACGCCAGGGAATGGCTTGGCGAAGGCGACAAAGTGCGTGCGGCAATCGCATTTCGCGGGCGCGAAATGACGCACAGAGAGCTGGGCGCAAAGATTTTGAAAAAATTGACAGAAGATTTAGCCGATATCGCCGACGTCGAGGTTTTTCCAAAAATGGAAGGCTACCAGATGTTTACGATTTTAGTGCCGAAGAAAACGAAATAAACGAATGCTTGATAATGGGTAACTGATAATACTTTTTTAATTATCCATTAATTATCCATTATCAATTATTCGTTATCAATTATTAAAAAGGAGCTATTATGCCGAAACTTAAAACACACAAAGGCGCGGCGAAGCGTTTTCGCTCGACAGCATCGGGCAAATTCAAACGCGGGCATTCGCACGCGCGCCATATTTTGACGAAGAAAACTTCAAAAAGAAAACGTAATTTAGATATTGATGCGTTGGTTTCCGAAGGCGATCAAAAGCGCGTTGAAAAAATGCTTCCCTACGGACGCAACTAAAATACTGATTTTTCAGATGACAAATTACGAATTAATAAAACCGAATCCGACATTCGTAATTATATAAAGATTTTATAAAAAGGATTTAGGAGGATAAACAGATGCCTCGTGCAAAACGTGGGAATAAGCGCACCGAAAAGCGCAAAAAGATATTAGCCTTAGCCAAAGGCTACCGTGGAACGAAATCGAAACTGTATCGCTCAGCCAAAGAATCGGTTGAACGCGCGCTGAATTTTGCCTACACCGGCAGAAAGCTGAAAAAACGCGATTTTCGCAAACTCTGGATCGTCCGCATCAACGCGGCTTGCCGTTTGAACGAAATGAAATATTCGCAGTTTATGCACGGCTTAAAGCTTGCCGGCGTCGAGCTCGACCGCAAAGTTTTAGCCGATTTAGCCGTCAAACAGCCGGAATCGTTCGCGATTTTAGCCGGACAGGCGAAAGACGCGATCAGCAGCAACCAGCAGCAAGCGGCAGCTTAATCGAAGCATTAACGCAGAGACGCAAACGGCAGAGTTTTCAAGTTCTCTGCTGATTTGCGTCTTTTGCTTTTTACTTTTTAACTTTTTAACTTTTTAACTTTTTCATTTTTACAATTTCTTAAAATGACTGAAGAAAAACAACAGGTCGAAGCGGCGAAACATTCGTTCGATCAGGATTTCGCGAAGTTTTCCGGCATTTCGAACGGCGCGGCGAATTTAAATTTAACCGAAGCCGAAACACTTCTGCGCGAATTAAATGATTTGCGCGTAAAGCATACCGGCAAAAAATCGGAACTCGCGGGCACGAAAAAGCTGATCGGTCGGGTCGCGCCCGAAGAGCGCGGCGCGTTCGGTCAGATGGTTCAATCAATCGAAAAAGATATCTTCGCGGCGATTGAAGAAACCGAAACTTTTCTGAAAACTTTTATTTCAGACGCAAAAATCGAAAGCGAACGTCTTGACGTAACTTTGCCCGGACTTCGCCCGCGCGTCGGGCATCTGCATCTTTTGACGCTTTTGCGCCAGAAGATCGAGGACATTTTCGTTTCGATGGGTTATTCGATCGAAGACGACCGCGAAATCGAAACCGATTATTACAATTTCGAAGCGCTGAATATTCCCGAAGGTCACCCGGCTCGCGAATCGCAGGACACTTTTTACACGACGACCGGCTTGGCTTTGCGCTCGCAAACTTCGACCGTGCAAATCCGCGCGATGGAACGCCGGGGCGTGCCGATTCGCATTATTTCGCCGGGCAGAGTTTTTCGCCGCGATACGCCGGATTTGACGCACACGCCGATGTTTCACCAGATCGAAGGTTTATGCGTGGACAAAAATATCACGATGGCGCATTTGAAAGGAACGGTCGGCGAATGGCTTAGAAGATTATTCGGCAAAGAAACGCGCATAAGGCTTCGCCCGAGCTACTTTCCTTTCACCGAGCCGAGCGCCGAATTCGATTTTTCGTGTTTCAAATGCAACGGAACGGGCACATTCGAAGGCGAGCGCTGCCGCCCTTGCAAAGGCTCGGGCTGGATCGAACTCGGCGGCTCGGGAATGGTTCACCCGAACGTTTTGCGAAACTGCGGCGTTGACCCGCAAATTTATTCGGGCTTCGCATTCGGCTTCGGCTTGGAAAGAATGTGCAGTTTGATGTATTCGCTCGACGACATTCGTTTGATGTTTGAAAACGACGTTAGATTTTTAGAACAATTTAGATAGTTTTTATGAATATCAGTTACAACTGGCTGAAAGATTTGGTTGAAGTAGATTTGTCGCCGCAGGATTTGGCGGTGAAATTGACGAGCGTCGGGCTGGCGGTCGAAGGCATTCACGAGTTTGAAGACGATTTTGTGTTTGACATTGATTTAACGTCGAACCGACCGGATTGTCTTTCGCATCTCGGCGTCAGCCGCGAGATCAGCGCGATTACGAATTGCGAACTGCGAATGGCGAACTGCGAAGATGTTAATTCCGAAAGCGGCAACCAAAATCTGGTTACGGTTCAGGACGCTGATTTGTGTCAGCGGTTTACGGCGCGAGTTATTCGCAACGTAAAAATCGGCGCGTCGCCCGAGTGGCTAGTCAAAAGACTCGAAGCCGTCGGCGAGCGTTCGATCAACAACGTCGCAGACATTACGAATTTCGTTATGCACGAGCTCGGACAGCCGATGCATTCGTTTGATTTAAATAAGTTAAAGGGCAACCGAATCGTCGTGCGCAGAGCGCGCGCGGGCGAGACGATCAAAACTTTAGACGAGGTCGAACGCAAACTCGATGAAACGATGCTGGCGATTTGCGACGCGGAAAATCCGGTTGCGGTGGCGGGCGTAATGGGCGGTTTCGATTCGGGAATTACCGACGAAACGATTG
>JAOAPX010000164.1 GCA_025463125.1 Acidobacteriota bacterium
GAGGTGAAACTATTTTCTTAAAAGCACAACCGGAGATTGCTCGGCGGCGTGAATTTTTGAGTAAAAATCTTTCACCGAACCGTATTTATCGACCGGAATATTTGTTCTGACGGTTGATAAAGTGCGCGAAAAAAACAGTTTTCCGTCTTTTACTTCGTATTTCGTCGAATATTTCCCGAAAGGCGTTTCCAGTGAAACCGCATCCGGCATTTCATCAACGACAAAACCTTGCGGCAAATTAAAAACAATTGTTTCCTTCATCGCATTCGAATCAAGCGCGATCGGATGATTGCGTTTAGGATCGGTTAAAATCACGCCGTTTCTTCTGCCGACGATGACCGGTTTGAAAACAAGCAGACGATTCTGCATTAACTGTCCGTATGTCGGAACCGAAAATTCGACATCTAAATCGAAACCGGCTTCGCTTTGCCGGTCTTTTGAAGTTACATTAACGAGCTGCGCGCCGGTTGCTCCGCGCGTTAGCCAGCCTTCGATGGCTTTTCGATAATCGGAAGCGGACAGCTCGCGAAGCTCGCGGCGAAATGAGGTCGAGGTCTGACCGTTTGCGCGTTCGCTGATTTTACCTTTGATTCCGCCGGTTTCGGATAATGTCGCTTCGATGTTTCTTTCCAAAAGATCGGATTCAGGCGGCGTAACCGGCATTTTTGATAAGCCTCCGTTGTCTCCGGCAATTATCAGCGCCATGCTCCCCTGCAGATAGTCAGGCAAATCGCCGACCGGAGTATATGAATCGGTTGCATCAAAAATCAAAAGCCGACCGAGTTTCGCATCGGTTATTATTGTCGGGGCTATTGTGCCGTCGCTTACTTTAACGGCGATAATGCAGTGGTTGAACTGACGCGGCGAAGCCCATTCAGCCCGAACGAATGTCGGGTCGCCGGAGAAAATTGCAATCGGGTAAGCTTCTATTTTCAGCGATTTCAGCATTGCGCGCATTAAATTCGCTTTGTCTTTGCAATCGCCGTAACCGCGCGCCAGAACGAGCGATGAAGAACGGGGGCGATACCCGTTGCCGTAACCGACGCCGATGTCTATCGACATATATTGCAGGTTCTGACCGTAGCTGCCAATGGCGTGAATCTTTTCGAACTCGGTTTTTGCGTTTGCCGTCAAGTCTCTCGCTTTAGCGGCAACCGCGTCGTCAACAATAACTTGCGAGTCGTGTAAACCGGTTGCCCAGCGCGAAACGTCCGTCCAATCGGCAAAAGCGCGATTAACAGTCTGCGAATTGTTTTCCGGCGAATAATTGACGGCAATGCGCGGCGCGATGTTATTGACGGACGGGCTCATCGGCTCAGGCGGAATCGGCGCTAAGTTTCGCATCTCCCATATGTAGGTCGTTCCCGAAATCTGCGGCTTTACTTCAGCCGCATTAAACGTAATGCTCGAAGCCTTCCAGTTTGAAGGAAGATTCAGCGTGTAGCGCGAAACAACCGTCGGAAGTCTGCCCTGAAACTGCCAGACGTCCTGATAAAAAAGCGGCGTGTCTTCAGAAACGATCGTATAACCGAAAATGTAGCCGGCGTCGGTGTCGTTGGTGGCATCGATAACTTTAAGTCGCCCCTCGTTATAAACGTCGTCCTGATCGGCAATTACATCGAGAATCGTCTTTTTATCATAAAATTTTGTGGATCCGTCAGCGCGAATCAACCATCCTTCAATATCGCGAACTTTTCCGGAACTGACCAGATAATAGGCGCGCGCGACGGCAAAATTTCTGCCTTCGCGGGTAAGAAGTTTGACGGCGTAGTTTTCCGTAGTAAGGAGTTTTCCGTCACTGTTGAGCGAAACTTGCTGTTCGTCGTGTAAAACAACAGCCGGAACGTCTTTCTCATAAATCGGCGCAGTTACGGAAGCTGCCTGTTTCATCCAGTTAGGGACATTATCGCCTGCTGAAATATTGGTGAAAAACAAAAAAATGATAGAGAATGAAATGATCAATCGAGGAAACATAAAATAAAATCTCCGGGTTCTCCCTGTGAAAATGCCGGGCGCAAACTTTAGTGTCGAGTTTGCGCCCGGAAATGCTTACTTAGCTGCTTCTTCTTTAAGCGTGATGATGTGCGAATCGGTTTTATGAAACGCATCGAATAAAGTTTTCAGTGGCTGATATGCAGAAACATTAAAAAGTGTGTTTCCGCCTCCGCCGAAGTGAAATTTACGAGTGTAAATTAAAAGATTCCTGGTCTTATCAATGCCAATAGAAACCTTTAGCTGACTGATATTACTTTTATCAGCAACTTCAGGAGGCGTATCAGCGCTGTCGAGCGCGAAATTTTTAGGAAGCAGGATTGTTATGTCATCATCTTCAGACCAAGGGTAATGAAAATAAATGTCATACTTGCGTGAAGCCGTTGCAAATAAAGGCGATACGCCGTATTCGAAAAATCCCGGCTGCAGGAAAAGTCGTTTGCCGGTTCTCTGCGCGTAATTAGGCACACGAATTTTATATTGATAAGTTAGGGGTTTTGCGGAATCGGTTAAATTTTCGATGATAATATCGGAAACCTCTGCGGCGCTGATACGCTGTTTAATCTCTGCTTTTATGTTTTCTTCGCGCTGAGTTGGCGAATCTTCATAAATATCAAGTCGATTAATCAATGCCGGTTGTCCGGCATATTCTTCGCGAATAGTTCCTTCCAAAGTGCCGTCTTCAGTTAATTTTAATTTACCGGTTCGCTTTGTCGTTGATTTTTCAATGCCGGTCATAGGCGTTTTTTCCCAAGAGTAACGTTTTTCGCCGACCAACAATGCCCAAACATCCTCTTCGTACCACATCATCATTCCGTGAGGAAGAAAAGCCATTCCCGGATTAAAATATTTCCACTTATCTCCGACTAAAACGGCAATCGCTGCCGGATGCACAAAGGATTCAACCGTCATTTCAGGATGAAAAAACATTTTGCTGCGATTTCCCGCAAAAGCAACTCTCGTTTCATACCCGAGCGAGCTCGTCATTGCTCCGAACAGCATATCGATATACTGTCCACTGGCGGTTTTGTGTTTCAAGATGTCGCTTAATTCTTTTATCTTCGGCAGTTTTTTTCTGTCTTCATCGGATAAAGAAGTATCGAATGATGTGTTTTTTATTTGCGCCTGTACGTATTCGTAAAGCTTCCGCAGTTTTTCTTCATCCGAAGTTGCCGAAGCGGTAATTTCGGTTGCGACTTTTTTTATCTCCTTGTTCGGACTCGTTATATATTTTAAGAGCCCGAGGTTCTCAGCGCTGACGGCGCCCCAAAACTTGTTCGGATTGCTGGGGTCTTTAACTGTAAACGAAATTGAAAAATTTGAAATTCCCGTAATTTCATACCCGACGCTTTGAAGTTTTATCCACGGGCGCACCATATCTTCCGGCGGCATTCGCGGCTCTTCTTTGAAAGCGGGAACGTTTTCTCGTTTGGCTAAATAATAACCTTTTTCATCTTTTACGAATTTCGTGTCTGTAAAATTATACGACTGGTAACTAGGTTCCTTTTTATTATAAGGCTTGTAGTAATAAGTAAGGCTTTGAACGGGGATATCTTTTTGAAACGGCAGTTCCATTCCCGTTGCTCCGGCGCCGTCAATTACTTCGCGATAACGATATTCAACGATTACGCCCGGTTCGATGTTTGGAATAGCAAAAGACTTAGCTTTGATTTTAACTTTTCCGGCTTTGATAATTTCCCGTTCGAAAATATCTTTATTCGTTATTTCCGTGATCGTTCCGTCCGCTTTGATGACACGCGCGGCAATATCCTTAATTTTTATTCCTCTGGAAAAGGGAATATCGAATTTACTGTATTTTTCACGACCGCGTTCGGTGAAAATCTTAACGCGAACGTAATGATTGCGCGCTAATTCATCAGAAGAGCTATCGTCGATACGCGTCTCCCAGAAAATAGCTTCCGCATCGGCATCCGGTTCAACGATAGAAGTTTTCATAGCTGCTTCTTTCGGAGAGACGGGACGCCACTCTTTATCCTGAGCGGAAATGACGGGCGTGAAAATTAAAGTCAAACAAAACAGCGAAAGCATAGCGAGAGGCTTTCGGTTAGAGAAAAAGTACATGCTTCTACCTCGAAAAAAAATTGAGTTGCCGCAAAATGTTGCGGGTTAAATTTTATATGTGTATGAGTGTTGCTATCTGGAGAAAGACAACGGATGCGAAATATCCGCAAGCAGGCGGATACTTATAAAGAACAATATACTCTAATGTAAAGAATTCTTTTTGACAATGCCTAAATAGGGATTTGTGATATAATTCGCACAAAATAAATTTGCTTTTATATACTTTGGTTGAAATAGGAGATTAATAATGGCTGTTGATTACAGTAAAATTCAGGAGCTTTTAGGCGACGACGCCGAAACGCTTTTGGGACATACGACGACGACAATTCCGAAAGAAAATTTACAGGTTCCGGGTCCGGATTTTGTTGACCGCGTATGGATTAATTCAGACCGTTCGCCGGCGGTTTTGCGTTCTTTACAGACGCTTTTTGATAACGGCAGATTGGGCGGAACCGGATATCTTTCGATTTTGCCGGTTGATCAGGGAATTGAACACAGCGCAGGGGCGAGCTTTGCGCCGAATCCGCTTCTTTTCGATCCGGAAAATATTGTTAAATTAGCGATCGAAGGCGGCTGCAACGCTGTAGCTTCGACTTACGGCGCGCTCGGCGTGGTTGCCAGGAAATACGCGCATAAAATTCCGTTTATCGTTAAAATCAATCATAACGAACTTTTAACTTACCCGAATAAATTCGATCAGGTGATGTTCGGAAACATCGATCAATGCCGCGATATGGGCGCGCTCGCCATCGGCGCAACCGTCTATTTCGGCTCGGAAGAATCGACGCGGCAGTTAACGGAAATCGCCGAAGCGTTTGCCTACGCGCACGAGCTCGGAATGGCGACGATTCTCTGGTGCTATCTGCGCAACAATAAATTCAAAACAAAGGATGCCGATTATCACACGTCAGCCGATTTAACCGGGCAGGCGAATCATCTCGGCGTAACGATTCAAGCCGACATCATCAAGCAAAAACTGCCGACCAACAACGGCGGCTATAACGCTTTGAATATGGAAAGCAGCTACGGAAAAACGAATCCGAAAATCTACACGGAACTTTCGACCGATAATCCGATTGATCTGGTTCGTTATCAAGTCGCGAATTGCTATATGGGGCGCGCCGGTCTGATAAATTCGGGCGGCGAATCAAAAGGCGATTCGGATTTGGCGGATGCGGTTCGCACAGCCGTTATCAACAAGCGCGGCGGCGGAATGGGATTGATTTCCGGTCGCAAAGCGTTTCAGCGCCCGATCAAAGAAGGCGTCGAATTGCTCAATGCGATTCAGGACGTTTATCTCGAAAAAGAAGTCACCGTGGCTTAAATCAACTTTACGTCCGCAAAAAAAAAGCGCCTGCCGGAAACAGCAGGCGCTTTTTTTTTTTGCGATCGAAACTTATTTAAAAAGTTATCTTTTTTCTGAATCCGCTTTTTCTTTCCGCGCGAAAACTTAAACAAGGGGTTGAAAAATCAACCTTAACTTTAATCTTAAAACAAACAGAGGGAAGAAAATGAAAAACACAATAAACGTATTATTTTTAATGTTCGGAATATTATTTGTCGCCGGAAACGCGTCGGCGCAAAAGATGAACGGCAACCCGATGGTCGGCGGCGCGGCGATGTATAAAACAAAAGATATCGTCGATAACGCCGTAAATTCTAAAGACCATACGACGCTCGTCGCGGCGGTCAAAGCGGCGGGTTTGGTCGATACTTTGAAAAGCAAAGGACCGTTTACGGTTTTCGCGCCGACAAACGCCGCCTTTGAAGCGCTTCCAGCCGGAACGGTCGATACGCTTCTCAAACCGGAAAACAAAACGATGCTGCAAAACATTCTGAAATATCACGTTGTCGCGGGCAGAATGGACTCGAAAGCAATTATGAAAGCTATTAAAAAAGGCAACGGGAAAGCCGTTTTAACGACCGTCGAAGGCAGCGCTCTGACTGCCGTGATGAACGGCAACACGTTGGTTTTAACGGATGAAAAAGGCGGCAAATCAACCGTGACGATTGCCGACGTCGGTCAATCGAACGGTGTCATTCACGTAGTCGATACTGTTTTGATGTTTAACTAAAACGAAAACTCAATTGCCTCGATTGAAACAAGAAAAAGCGCGTTTTCCTTTGTAAATTCTAAAGGAAAACGCGCTTTTGATGCTGAACTCGCTCGCGTTTACTTCGGATTGGTCATACTCGTCGAATAACTTTTATAAATGGTTTCAATCCATGCGTCGGTTTTGATAAAACCGGTTCCCCAATCTTTGTATTTTTCCGGCAAGCCTTCTTTTTTTATTTGTTCGAGCGATTTTGTTTTCATTTTATCTCTGACGATTCCGGTCGTATCAACAATTGTTTGATGATAAACCTTCAGATCGTTCAAAGTTGAAACCGGACCGTGACCGGGAATTAGTTTTGCGTCCGATGGAATTTGCTTGAGCAATTCTCCGATATTGCGAACCAAGCCTTCGATGCTTCCGCCGCTGCTCGTATCGACAAACGGAAACTTTCCGGCGAAAAAATGATCGCCGAGATGCACGACATTTGAACCTGTGAAAAATAAAACCGTGTCGCCGTCAGTGTGACCGTTCGCGTAATGAACGGCGCGAACTTCCTCGCCGTTAAAATGCACGGACAAGCCCTGATCGTAAGTAATCGAAGGCAGACCGACCGGAGGAAGCGGTTTAAATTCTCTGCCGCCTGAATTCGGAGTCATCAAGCGTTTTCTGACGTTCGTATGCGCGATGATAATCGAATCCGCGCCGAAAATCGTGTTTCCGCCCGTGTGATCGCCGTGCCAGTGCGTATTGAACAAAAAACGCGGCTTGTCGGAACCGAGCTCTTTCAGCGCGGCTTTTATCTGCGCGGCAGACCGTTCAAACTGATCGTCAATCATCAGAATCCCTTCTTTTCCTGAAGAAACGCCGATGTTTCCGCCCTGCCCGATCAAAACGTAAATGTTTCCGCCGACTTTTTCGGTTTTAATCGCCGCGTCCTGGTTGCCTGAACGCGCGCCTTTTATCAAAGACGTATGCGCAGACGAACCGATAGATAAAACACAAATTAGAAATAAACTCACCCAAACTCTTTTCATTTTTTGTAATTCTCCCGTTTAATTTAATTTTAAGTAAATATTGCGCTTTATAATTGATATGCGCCGGTCAAAAACGGGTTTGAAGCTTTTTCGATCCCGATCGTCGTATCGCTTCCGTGCCCTGTGTAAACGGTAAAATCGTCGCCGAGCGGAAGAATTCTGCGGTTTATCGAAGTTATTAATTGCTCGTAGCTGCCGCCGGGTAAATCCGTTCTGCCGATCGAACCGGCAAATAAACAATCGCCCGCAAAAATTTTTCGCTCGCTTTTTTCAATGAAAATAACGTGCCCGGGCGAGTGTCCGGGGCAATGCGAGATTTCAAAATTCAGATGCCCGACCGTGTAAGTCTCGCCGTCGTTCCAGTTGCGCGTAAGCTGCGGCGGCTTTTCGTATTCGAGACCGAGAGCTTTCAGCTGCGAACGCGGAATGCCCATAAAAATCGGCTGTTCCGGCAAGTTGTAATACAACTGTTCGTCGTCTTCGTGCAGTAAAATATCCGCTTCGGGAAAATCCGCGTGCAGCGCGGAAACTCCGCCGATATGATCGAGATGCGCGTGCGTTAAAGCGATTGCCTGCAGCTTATAATTGTTCGAGCGCAGAAAATCGACGATTTCCGGCGACGCTTCGCCCGGATCGATACAAATCGCCGCGCGCGTTTTTTCGCAGGCGACGACACGCGTGTTTTGTTGAAAAGGCGTTAAGACAAACGTTTCGATAATCATAATTCGGTTAATTTATCGAGATAAGTTTCGGCATCGAAATCAGCGGTTTTTCTATCTTTCAAAATAAACAAAACGGCTTGGCGATAAGTCTCCGCGTTCGGCGTTCCGGTAAAGCATGGCGTTTCGATATCCGAAAGACTCAGGTAGCTTATCAGGCAGCTCAGAAGCATCCAGTATAGCGTTTCATCCGGCGTGCCGATCGGATTATGTTTGCGAATGACGTCTCTGTCGGCGCGGATTCCCGCGCAAATTCTCGCAAATTCCGCTTCGCTTATAGTTGTCATAAATTTTATTAAATCATAATCCGAAAATGATTCATAATGCACTGAAATAAGACGCCGTTTTTTTAAGAAAATAGATAAAATGTACGTTTTAAGAACAATCTTTTTATTTTCTTAAATGTATGTAACTCAATGTTTGCGGCGAAAAATATAATTTATTTGAAATTGTTTTTTGTGGCACGCGCGTTGCTTAATTCGTAAGTGTCTCGGCATGAAAGGCTGGTAGTTGTTAAACGAACGAGCGGAAGGGAAACAGGAAGAGACGCATTTTAACGAACAAGGGCAATTTTTTAACGAGCAAGGGGAAGGTTATGACAACAACTTCAAATCAAAACCATTTTAGAAATAGTCGAGAAATGGCAGTTGTTGACAATAAGTTATTTGGTAAAAAGGTAGGCATTTTTCTGAAATTATTTGGCTGTGGGCATCCAAATTTAAGTCGACCTTTTTCCAGGGGCAGGTTGGGTTATAGGACATGTTTGCGTTGTGGGGCGCGCAAGCCTTTTAATCCTGAAACTTTAACGACTTTTGGTGATTTTTATTATCCGCCGATCTCGAAAGCGGACTTTTAATTCGGTATTTCGGTATTAGAATATTGTTATTTGAAAAGCAAAACTTGAAAGTGCATTTCATATTTCTTTATAGGGTGAACATTTGATATCTGCTTAACTCACATCAACACTTAATCGCTTTCAAATTCTGCTTTTCAAATCTATTAAAGCGAGAATTCTTGTCAAAGAATTCTCGCTTTTTTTTCGTTATATTTCCTTTTTAGCTTTTTATATATTTTCTTCGTACATTAAATAATGCGAGCTTTCCATTCCGAGCTTTTCGTAAACTTTCTGTGCCCGCAAATTTTCTTTTTCAACATATAAGCGAAAACCGCAGACATCTTTTTCCGCTGCGGCTTTTTGCTTAACATGTTCGTAAAGCATGCGATAGATGCCGCGCCCGCGATATTCGGGCATAATGTAAACGCTTTGAATCCACCAGAACCAGCTGTCGCGCCAATCGCTCCATTCGTAAGTTACCATCAGCCCGCCGACGATTTCGCCGCCGCTTTCCGCAACAACGTAGAAGCCTTTTTTAGAGTCGTTGAAAACGGCTTCGACGCCGCCGCGCAGCGTTTCAGCATCCAGCTTTTTCCCTTCGGTTTCCATCGCCATCGCCTGGTTAAATTCTACCAGCAAAGAGACATCTCGCTTTTCTGCCGTGCGAATATTCATAAATTTTTCCTTGACGTAAAGTTTTTTGCCGATTAATCTGTAATGTTTTGCCTGAAATGCAAAAAACTATAATATGAAACTTCGCATACTTTATCACGGAAACTGCTTTGACGGCGTTTCGTCAGCCGCGATTTTTACCAAATTTTATCGCTCGAAAATCAACGAATCGGCGGAAATCTTTTACACGCCGACGATGCATCGCGCCGGAAACGCTTTTGACCAGGACCAGTTTGACGGGGACGAAAACGCGATCGTCGATTTCAAATATTCCGCCGACGAGCGCCTGACCTGGTGGTTCGATCATCATCAATCGGCGTTTTTATCGGAATCGGACGAAAAGCATTTTCTCGCCGACCGGAGCGGCAAAAAATTTCTCGATACGACGAGCAAATCCTGCGCGGAGTTTATCGCCCGCGTCGCTAAAGAAAAGTTCGGTTACGAAGACGAATCTTTAGCGGAATTAATCGAATGGGCGCATATCATCGACGGAGCTTTGTACGAATCGCCCGCGCAATGCGTCGAGCTGCGTTCGGCGGCGCTCAAATTAATGCAGGTTATCGAAGGCGAAAAGGATTCGACGTTTTGCGAAAAAATCATTCGCGATTTAACCGAAAAGTCTCTGGATGAAGTGGTCGAAAGCGCGGAGATTAAAGCAAAGCTCGAACCGATTCTCGAGCAGCACTGGGACACGGTCGATCTGATCAGGCGCAAAGCGAAATACGAGCGCGGCGTCGTCCGATTCGATCTGACCGAAGACGGAATTGACGGCTATAATAAATTTATTCCTTATTATTTTTACCCGGAAACGACTTACAACGTCGCGCTGACGCAAAGCGCGTTTCGAACGAAAATCTCGGTCGGCTCAAACCCGTGGTCGCCGCGCCCGCGCCTGCACAACATCGCGGAAATCTGCGAACGTTACGGCGGCGGCGGACACGCGGTCGTCGGAGCCGTGTCGTTAAAGCCGGAAGATTTGGAACTCGGCAAAAAATATATGCGCGA
>JAOAPX010000004.1 GCA_025463125.1 Acidobacteriota bacterium
AACGACGATGCAGCCGAGCGAACCGGAATACACTAGATTAAACAAAGAATATAACTACAATAACTTAAATACTTTTGAAACAGTTCTGCCGTTTGAAAGTTTTGCAACGGAAACCAATCCGCACAAAGATTTGCCGCAGGTTCCCGATTACGGCGTCGCTTTGATCAATAACGGAACGCCCGCCGTTTCGCTGGAAAATCCCGACACTTTAACGTTGTTTTTAACGCATACAGCCGCGTTTCCCGGCGTCAATCTGCCGTTCGATTTCGTGCCGGAATACAAAACGCACGTTTTCACATACGCGCTTTACCCGCACGCCAAAGACTGGCGCGAAGCCGACACGGTAAAAGTCGGCGAAGATTACAATAATCCTTTGATCGCGGTGCAAACCGATGTTCACGACGGCGAGCTGCCAAGCGCGAAAAGCTTTGTTTCGACAAAGGTTTCGAATCTGAATATATCCGCGCTGAAGCTCGGCGGAAATCCGCAAGCTAATTTCTTTTCAAAAGCCGAAAACGAGGCTGTCAGCTACCCGGTTTTGTCTCTGCGCGGCAGCAATTTGCGTCCCGTTATTTTAAGAGCTTATGAAACAAAAGGACGCGCCACGTATTCGGCTATTTCGACCGACTTTAAAATCAATCACGGCACAGAAACGGATTTACTCGAAGATAAAAGATCGGGGATCGGTTTTAGCGGATTCGATGTAAATAACAGGCAAGGTTTCGGCGCTTTCGAGATTCGCACGTTTGAGCTTTTCAGCGAAAGAAAAATTTCTCCGTCCGAGAATCTCGGCGCGATGAAAGAAGCCGTGCAGCCCGTTTTTTCGCGCTATTGGATGCACAACGCGGGCGCGGCTCCGATCGGAAACGACGCGGTGAAAGTCTCGCTGCGGCGCTTAGAGCAACAAGACGAGCTTTCCGGCTTCGCTTACGACGACAAATATAATCAGGGCGGAACGACGACGACAGCCGTGCGCGTGCAGGTGGTTAATAATTACCGCGACCGTAATTATAAAGGCGAAATCGCGCTCGAAGCTCCCGAAGACTGGCGCATCGTGCCAAATAAAATAAATATTGACATCGCGCCGAACGCGTCTTTCGTCAAAGATGTCGTGGTCGTCGCGTTTCCGGTCAAGAAAGATACACAGTTCGAACGCGCTTCGGGCTTGATAAAAGCGCGGATCGAACACGAGGGACAGATTTTTCAGGACGTTTTGCAGCTCGGAAAACCTTTTGAGCTCGAATGGAGAACCGAGCGAGCGCCGGACGGCATCGTTACCGTTTATGTTAAAAACCCGCACCGGCAGTCAATCGAAGGATCGGTCGCGCTGATTACGCCGGTTGAAACGTGGGCGGGCAACGCTTATTCGCATTTTTTGCGGGCTCCCGCTTTCCCGCTCGAACAAGGCTTCAGCGTTCGACCAAACGAAGAAATCGCGCTTAAATTCGATGCCCGAAACGTGCCGGAAAACAGCTGGAGCATCGCGCGCATCGCTTACAACGGCTCGGTTGAATACAAGCGCGCCGACGATTTTACAAAAAACACAGAATGAAGATTTCAAAATTAATTTCGCTTGCCTTTTTCGCAATTTTACTTTTTATTTTCGCCGCGCAAACGCGAGCCCAAACGCGCGCCGTCTGGGTTCGACCGTTTATCAATGCTGACGAGGAAACGCGCAAAGACGCCGTAAAGGGACGCGAGTTTATTCGCAAAGAGCTCGAACAAATCAGGAGCGCACGGCTCGATACGGTTTATCTGGAAGTTTTCTGGGACGGCTACACGATTTATCCTTCGAAAATCGCGCCGACTCGTCCCGCGTCGCTCAAATACGGCATCGCCGACGAGCGCGGTAAAAGCTGGGACGCGCTTAAAGTCTACGCCGAAGAAGCGGCGAAATTCGGCGTCAAAGTCCACGCGTGGATTCACGTTTTTCACCAGTGGAACACAAATCTCGGCGGCACGGAGAAATCGCCGATCTTTTCGGCGCACCCGGAATGGATGATGCTCGACGCGAAAGGCTCGCCGCTCGTCAAGACCGAAGCCGAGGGCGTCAACCGCGATATTTACAAGGTTTTCATTTCGCCTTCGAACAAAGACGTCAGAAAATATCTGCGCAACGTCGTCGCTGAGCTCGCGAAAAACTACCCGCAGCTCGGCGGAATTCAGTGGGATTATATCCGCTACCCGCTGCAAACCGCAGAAACCGCGTATGATTACAATCCTTTAACCTTGGCGCTGTTTCGCAAAGAAACCGGGCTCGACGCGCTGAAGCTTTCGCCGAAAACGACGCCGAAAGAATGGCGCGCGTGGCAGGACTGGAAAACCCTGCAGGTAACCGAAGTCGTCCGCGAGCTCGCCCGCGTCGTGCGCAGCCGACAGCCGAAATGGGAAATTTCTTCGGCGGTTTTCCCGGGCTTTGAAGAAAATCTGCGCGTTAAGCAGCAGGACTGGAAAACGTGGTCGGAAAAAGGCTACATCGACGCGCTTTTGCCGATGCTTTACAGCGCGGATTTCGCCCGCGTCGATGAATGGGCGAAAGAGTTTCGCGCCGTCGTCGCGCCGCGCACGAAAATTTACCCGGCGCTTTACATCGGGCATTTTTACGAAGCAAAGACACAAAAATACGACGACCGTTATTTGCGGTTAAACGAAAAATACAAGTTTGACGGCTTCGGGCTTTTCGCAGCGCAAAGCCTGACCGGGGATTTAGCTGAAAAACTAGCGAAAAATAATAAATAATGATCTACAAAAAAAATTCGTTTTCATTCATATTCACTTTTGGTTTGTTTTTATTTTTATCTATCGGCGTTGCCGCGCAGAGCGGCGAAGCGAAATACGCGGCGAGAGTTTTGCTGATTCCGCTCGATGACCGCCCGCCGTGCCTGCAATTTACGGTCGAGATGGGAAAAATCAGCGACGCGGAAGTCGTCACGCCGCCGAAAGAGCTTTTAGGCAGATTTACGACGCCCGGGCAATCCGACCGCATTATCGAATGGATTAAAGCGCAGGATTTAAATTCCTTCGACGCGGCGATCGTTTCGCTTGATATGACGGCTTACGGCGGGCTCGTCGCGATGCGCCGCTACGGCAACACGACGGCTGAAGACGCTCTTCGCCGGATCGAAGTGATGCGAGACATCAAGCGCCGGGCGCCGCAACTTACCGTTTACGCGCAAAGCGTGGTTATGCGCCTCGCGCCGACCGGCGACGGCAAAAACGACGCCTACAGAGATAAGCTTTCGCAATGGGCGGAACTTTCTCCGTACGCCGAATCGAAAACGCAAACCGCAAGACTCGAGCGCGAAATCCCGGCGGAAGTCTTAACCGATTATAAAATGGCGCGCGAGCGCGACTTAAAGATTAATCTGAAGGCGATTGACTTAGTTCGCGAAAAAGCGATTGATTACCTGATTTTGTCGCAGGACGACGCGAAACCGCGCGGCATACACGTCGCGGATCGCGAGCGCCTGATCGAAGAAGTAAAGCGGCTGAATTTAACCGGGAGAATCGCCGTTCAGCCCGGCACCGACGAAGTTTCGATGCTTCTGCTGGCGCGAGCGATGAACAATCTGCATAAAACTTCGCCGAAAATAAAAGCCGTCTATTCGTCGGAGGAACTGAGCAGAAAAGCGATGCCGTTTGAAGATCGAGCGCTGCGCGACACGGTTAGTTTTCATATAAAATCTACGGGCTCGCAGGAAGTCGAAAACGAAAAAGACGCCGATTTGCTTTTCTACGTTTACGCTTCGCGCTTTGAAGACGGGCGCGCCGCAAGCTTTGCCAAAGAAATCGCCGGGAAAGCCAAAAAACGCAAGCGAATCATCGTCGCCGACATCGACACGAAAGGCGACGTGCAGGGCGGCGACCCGAAATTCACGATGGAGCTCGGCAAACGCGGAGTTTTCAGCGAACTTTACGGCTACGCTTCGTGGAACACGGCGGGAAACACGATCGGCACAACGCTGCCGCAAGGCGTCGTGTTCGAGCTTGCCGACAAAAAGCTTATGAAATCGAAAGAAGCGAAAAACCGCATCTGGACGGCGCAAAACTGGTTTACGTTTCACCGCGTGCTCGATGATTATTATTATCACACAGACGTTCGCGCCAAAGCCCGCGGTTTTATCACGCAAAACAAATGGAGTGCGCTCAGTCTTTCGGATGAAGCGACACGCGCCGTCGAAGATTTCAGCGCCAAATTGCTGCAAGATTCTTTCCGCGAACTCTCGGCGATGTATTTTCGCAAAAACAGCCGGTTGCAGAAAAAAGTCAGCTGCACAAAGCCTTCGAATATGATCTTCGATCTGCCCTGGAATCGAATATTCGAAGCGGAAATCGATTTTGATTTAGAGTGCCGCGTCAATTAAAAACAGAGCTTTAAGAAAAAAAGCGAAAGCCTGAAATTAAACGGGATGAAAAAAGACACGAAAACAAATTTAAGCGGTTGTTGTCAGCCTCGATCGTATTTCATCCCGGGTTTATTTTGCTTTCGCTTTTTTTTATTTATTTTTTCAACTTTTTCATTTATATTCGTCAAAAACAAAAGCCGGGTATTTAAGTTATATCCGTATCAATTACAAGGGTTTATCAAATCAATGCTGAAACAAAAATCGCTCGCTTTTCTTTTTTTATTAATTTTCTCCATCGCCGCCGAGGCGCAGGAAAGCACCGGCGCTTATCAAATTCGCGTCGCGCCCGACCGCGACGACTGGACTTATCAATTAAACCAGCCGGCGAAATTCGAAGTCGCCGTTACGCTTAACAACCGGCGCGTCGCGGGGCTTCCGGTCAAGTATTCGTGCGGCGAGGAAATGATGCCGCCGACGATCGTAAAAACCGCGACGACGACAAAAGAAAATTTAACGATCGAAGCGGGCGGCTTGAAAGAGCCGGGATTTTTGCGCTGCATCGTCACGATGGAAACCGGCGGCAAAAGTTACAGGGGTTTAGCGACCGCCGGATATCGACCGGATTTAATTAAGCCGACGACGACGAACCCGGCGGATTTCGACAAGTTCTGGAACGACGGCAAAGCCGAGCTCGCAAAGCTTCCGCTCGACGCGAAACTCGAACCTTTGCCCGCGTATTCGACGGCTAATGTCGATGTTTTTCACGTTAGTTTTCAAAACGTCGGCAGCGCCGCGGGCAGCAGACCGAGCCGCATCTACGGAATTCTGGCAATGCCGAAATCATCCAATCCGAATCAAAAATTCCCCGCTCTTTTATCGGTTCCCGGCGCGGGCATCCGTCCTTACAGGGGAATTCAGGGCTTTGCCGAAAAAGGAATTATCACTCTGCAAATCGGCATTCACGGCATTCCGGTTAATCTGGATCAGACGCTTTACGACAATCTGGCGAGCGGCGCGCTCAATCGTTATATGTATTCCGGGCTGGAAAACAAAAACGAATATTATTACCGCCGCGTCATCCTGGGCAGTTTGCGGGCAAACGATTTTCTGACGAGTTTGCCCGCATACGACGGGGAAAATTTAGGTGTAATGGGCGGCAGCCAGGGCGGCGCGCTTTCGATTATGACGGCGGCGCTCGATCCGCGCGTTAAAGGACTGGCGGCTTGGTTTCCCGCTCTTTCCGATTTAACCGGTTACATTTACGGGCGCGCCGGCGGCTGGCATCACGTTTTCAAAGAAGAACGAAACCGCGCGCCCGATAAAATCGAAACGTCGAAATATTTCGACACCGTAAATTTTGCCCGCCGCTTGAAAGTTCCGGGCATTTACACGTTCGGCTACAACGACGAAACTTGCCCGCCGACATCGATGTACGCCGCTTACAACGTGATCGAAGCGCCGAAAAATTTGATTCTCGCGCTCGAAACCGGTCACGGGATGACCGTCGAACAAACCGATCGCGTTAACGGCTGGCTCGAAAGCGCGCTTAAAAAGAAGTTTTAGCGTATATTTATGCGAATTATTTATTTATAAAATCTGATCGACGAGGAAAACAAGTATGGAAGCTGCGGAAAAAGCGATTTCTACTCCTACCGAGAGTGAAGTTTCTACAAGTAAAATTTGGCAGGTTATCGGCGCGTCTTCTGCCGGAACCGTGATCGAATGGTACGACTTTTATATTTTCGGAAGTTTGGCGACGATCATCTCGCCGCTGTTTTACCCGCCGGGCAACGACACTTTCGCGCTAATCGCGTATCTTTCGACTTTTGCCGTCGGGTTTATCGTTCGCCCGTTCGGAGCCTTGTTTTTCGGGCGCATCGGCGATTTAGTCGGGCGCAAATACGCTTTTCTCGTCACGCTTCTTTTAATGGGCGGCGCGACGGCAGCCGTCGGTTTCCTGCCGACTTACAGCCAGATAGGGATTTTTGCGCCGATACTTTTGATCTTTATACGCATCCTGCAGGGCTTGGCGCTCGGCGGCGAATACGGCGGCGCGGCGGTTTACGTCGCCGAACACGTTCCCGATAACCGGCGCGGATTTTACACGAGCATTATTCAAATTACCGCCTCGCTCGGGCTTTTGATTTCCCTGGCGGTAATCATCTGGCTGCAGAATTCGATGAGCGCCGAAGCTTTCGCCGCCGACAGCTTCACGGCGGGCTGGAGAATACCGTTTATTATTTCGATTTTCCTGGTCGGAATGTCGCTTTATATCCGGCTGAAAATGAAAGAATCGCCGATTTTTCAGCATATTAAATCTTCGGGAATGGCTTCGACCCAGCCGCTCGTCGATGCCTTCGTCAACCCGGAAAATCGCCGCCGCGTACTTATTTCGTTGTTCGGCGCAACCGCCGGTCAAGGCGTCGTTTGGTACACGGGGCAATTTTACGCTCTGTTTTATATGCAGACGATCCTGAAGATCGAACGCATCACGGCGAGCTATATAATCGCTGTCGGAATCGTCCTGGCGATCCCGTTTTTTATTTTATTCGGCTGGCTTTCCGACAAAATCGGTCGCAAAAAAATTATGATGGCGGGCTGTCTTTTAGCCGTAATTTTTTATTACCCGATTTATAAAGGAATGGTTCATTACGCCGGAAACGGAGTTGCCGCCATTCACGCAACGCCGGACCCGATAACGAAAGAGCCGAAGCTTTCGCCCGTGACGATCAATGAAACACCCGTCACGAACGCGCCCGCGCCGAACGCGCCGATGCTCGTTTTATTGATTTTCATTCAATTGATTTTTGTAACGATGGTCTACGCGCCGATCGCCGCTTATCTTGTCGAAGCTTTTCCCGCAAAAGTGCGCTACACGTCGCTATCGCTGCCGTATCACATCGGCAACGGAGTTTTCGGCGGGCTTCTTCCGACAATCGGGCTGCTCGCCTGCGCGTGGACTGGAAATATCTACGCCGGCTTGGTTTACCCGATCGCGATTGCCGCCATCACGTTCGTCATCGGGATGCTGTATCTGCCCGAAACGCATAATCATAAGATTTGGGAAGAATTTACGGAAAATAAATAAAACGCAGACTTTATTTATTCAAAAAGCAAAGAAGCGCGGCTCTGCAAAAATTGAAATAATCGCAAATATAAAGTAGATTGACATCCGGGCGATAAACGAGCTTTTCACCTCAGACGTTTATCGCCCGAAAAACATTCACAGATCGCCGCTTCATCTTTAAACGGCGAAAGCCGAAAGTTAATAATTTCCTTTTAGTACGACCGGAAGCTCTCAGCCGGGCGGATTTAATCTTAATCTATGAAAATTTTTCAGGTTTTAATTATC
Organism: Acidobacteriota bacterium; assembly: GCA_025463125.1. Classification (GTDB taxonomy): domain Bacteria; phylum Acidobacteriota; class Blastocatellia; order Pyrinomonadales; family Pyrinomonadaceae; genus SXVE01. The sequence goes on from JAOAPX010000004.1 coordinate 7,699, forward strand.
GCTCTGCTCATCACCTTTCCTGCACAATTCGTTTTCGCTCAAACATCCGCGCCGGCAGAAGATACGCAGAGCTGGAATGAAGTGCAGCTCGCCGTTCCGGTCAATAAAAAGCTCGATGCAAATTTTGTCGGGCAGCTGCGTTTCGGGCGCAACGGGCGTGATTTCGTCGATGAAAATATGGCAATCGGCGCCGGTTTGACTTATAAACCGAAAAAATATTTACAGTTTGCGCCGAGCTACGCGTATATCGTCAACCGACCGTCGCCGCCGCGAAACGCCTACGAACATCGTCTAAACCTGCCGGCGACATTGATCGCTCCGAAAGTTTTCGGTTTCACATTTTCCGATCGCAACCTGTTTGAAAGACGCTGGCGAAAACCCGCAAATTCATGGCGCTACCGCAATCGCTTACAAGTAGAACGCACTTTCAAACCTAAAGATTTTGAATTTCGCGTATTCGCTTCCGACGAGGTGTTTTACGATTTTCGGGCGCGAAGCTGGACGCGAAACCGCTTTACGATCGGCGCCGGGAAACCGATTTCAAAACAGCTTTCACTGGATATTTATTATTTAAGACAAAATGACGGCAGAAACCGCCCGGGCGATATTCACGTAATCGGCTCCGGATTGCGAATCAGGCTTTAGTTTCTTTATATTTCAAATATTTCAAAACGGATTTGCCGAGGCGATTCAAGCAAAGAAAAAATCGTTCAAAAACAAAACGCGTTTAACCGAGCGCGTCGGAAACGAGTTTGTAACTCGGATCTTCCCAGTGATTGACCTCGATGATCGCCGAAGCGTTGTCAAGCAGTTTGCGGCAGTCTTCGCTTAAATGCTTGAGATGCACGGTTTTTCCGACTTTCGCGTAGCGCTCCGTGATTTTGTGCAGCGCTTCGATCGCCGAATGATCGGCGACGCGCGAATCTTTAAAGTCGATCACTATTTCTTCGGGATCGTTCAAGACGTCGAATTTTTCGGCAAACCCGCTGACCGAGCCGAAAAACAGCGGTCCGTAAATTTCGTAATGCTTGACGCCGTTTTCGTCGATGCTTTTGCGCGCGCGGATGCGTTTGGCGTTTTCCCAGGCGTATGCGAGCGCAGAGATTATCACGCCGGCGATGACGGCGATTGCCAGATTATGAAACACGACCGTAATGCCCGCGACGATAATCATTACAATAAAATCGGTTGTCGGAACTTTGCGGAAAATCTTCAAACTCGCCCATTCAAACGTGCCGATGGAAACCATAAACATCAAACCGACGAGCGCCGCCATCGGAACCTGCTCGATCAAAGACGAGCCGAACAGCACGAAAACAAGCAAACCGACCGCGCCGACAATACCGGAAATGCGGCTTCGACCGCCCGAGCTGACGTTGATAATGCTCTGCCCGATCATCGCGCAGCCGCCCATTCCGCCGAAAAATCCGCAGATTGTATTTGCCGCGCCCTGCGCGAAGCTTTCCCGGTTGCCGCGCCCGCGCGTTTCGGTCATTTCGTCGATAACGTTTAAGGTCAAAAGACTTTCGATCAAACCGACCAGCGCCATAATCAGCGAATACGGGAAAATTATCGCCAGCGTCTCGAAATTCAGAGGCACCTGCGGCAAGTGAAACGCGGGAAGTCCGCCGCCGATCGAAGCGATATCGCCGACCGAGCGCGTATCAATCCCCGCGAAAATAATAACCAGCGAAACGAAAACGATAGCCACGAGCGAAGACGGAACGGCTTTCGTCAATTTCGGCAGAAAATGAATGATCGCCATCGTCAAAAGCACGAAGCCGAGCATAATCCAAAGCGGCACGCCGCTCATCCAGGCGGAAGCGCCGCTTGCCGCGTCCTTTACCTTAAACTGGTCAAGCTGCGCCATAAAAATAACGATGGCTAAGCCGTTGACGAAACCGAACATAACGGCGTGCGGCACGAGACGAATAAATTTTCCCAGCTTCAAAAAGCCGATCAGCATTTGAATCAGTCCCATTAAAACGACCGCCGCAAACAAATATTCGACGCCGTGCGTCGCGACCAGAGCGATCACGACAACGGCAATCGCGCCCGTCGCGCCGGAAATCATTCCCGGACGCCCGCCGAAAACCGCCGTTATCAAGCCGATGATAAAAGCCGAATAAAGCCCGATAAGCGGACTGACCCCGGCGATCAGCGAAAAAGCGACCGCTTCCGGAACAAGCGCCAGCGCGACCGTCAAACCCGACAAAATCTCGGTCTTTAAACTGTATTCTCTATTTTTAAATGATTCCAAAAAAGACATTTATTGCAATATTCCCCGGGTGATAGATATATAAATTATGATCGAAAACAACTGTTGATCTTCGCATCGTCGCAGCCGGCGCAAAGCCCGCCGCCGAACGAGGCGCAAAACCGTTTATTTTCACCCGTTAAATTGTTTTAACTTTAAGAGCTGATAATTTCAAAGCGTAATTTCAAAGCGTAATTTCAAGGCATAATTTCAAGGCGTAATACAAACGGGGCAATAAAACCGATTGATTCCGCGCCTGGTTTCGGCGCTTTTATGACATCTTTTCCGCCGCGGAAAACAGCGTAATTTCTGCGGGACGAATTCGGCGCAAGCGATAAAATCAAACGGTAAAACCAACCATCGGCGGCAGACAAACGCCGTGTAAAACAAAGTAGAATTTTACGCTAAGAGAAAATTTTTGTAAAACCGGATTTTTTCTTAAGAGAAAATTCACGGAAAAGTTTGATAAAGTATCAGGAGAGTTTTGAAGGATTCGGGTTTTAAAATCCGGTATAAAAATCCGGTATAAAAAAATGATTAAAATAAAGATAAAAGAAATAGCGAAAAGCCGCGGCATCAAAAACGCTCATCGGTTACAGATTGCCGCCGAACTTTCTCCGGCTGCGGCTGCGAGATTCTGGAAGACCGAGGTGGAAAAAATCAGTATGGAAACTCTCGACAAATTGTGTAAAACGCTCGAATGCCAGCCCGGAGATTTGTTTGTTTACGCCGCGGGTGAAACGGAAACCCGGCAGCCGGAAGACGCGACCGAAGCCGAAGATGAGGCGGAATCGTTTGAAAAAGCGGAAAAGGCTGTCGAAACACGTAAATAATGTTGTAAAAAAGATTTCAGCTTTTCAATAATAATCAGTTTTAAGACCGGAAATTGTCGTATGAAAAATGAGCAAACAGTTGACCGGAACCAAATCGACCAGGAGCGGCGAAGCTTGATCGAACAGATCGAAAACTGGCTCGAAACGCCGATGCTCGTTCTCGGTTTCGTCTGGCTCGGGCTTTTGATTTACGAATTTATCTGGAATCTCTCGCCCGCGCTCGAGATGATCGGCACGATCATCTGGATAATTTTCATCATTGATTTCGCGCTCAAATTCACGCTCGCGCCCGGCAAAATCGCTTATCTTAAATCAAACTGGCTGACGGCGCTTTCGCTGCTCGTTCCGGCGCTGCGCGTCTTTAGAGTTTTCCGCGCTTTTAGGATTTTGCAGGCGGCGCGCGCGACACGCAGCATAAGGCTTTTTCGCGTTTTAACGTCGATCAACCGCGGAATGAAGGCGCTCGGATCGAGCTTCGGGCGGCGCGGTTTCGGCTACGTTGTCGCGCTCACGGTCATCGTTACTTTTGCGGGCGCGGCGGGAATGCTTGCTTTCGAAAACGATACGCCCAATGGAATAAAAACTTATGGCGACGCCTTGTGGTGGACGGCGATGATGATTACTACTATCGGCTCGGAATATTTTCCGCAAACGGCGGAAGGCAGATTGCTGTGCTTCGTGATTGCGCTTTACGGTTTCGCGGTCTTCGGCTACGTGACCGCATCTTTAGCAACGTTTTTTATCGGGCGAGACGCGGCAAACGCCGAAGCCGAACTGATCGGCGCTGAAGACATCAAAACTCTGCAAAACGAAATCGCGCTGCTTCGCGAAGAAATCAAAAACCTGAACGACTTAAACCGTAAAAGAGCCGGAAAAACCGAGCTTTAACGCTCTTTAACGCGCGCATATAAATTAATTTTGTAAGGTTTTAGCGAAAATTCGATTTCTGTTCGGCTTTGTCGCTAAAGATATCGCTTTTAATCAGGACAGCGCGACCGCGAATTCTGCCGGTTCGCCGTCCAAATTTAAAACAACCTGATTGCGCCCATTTCGCTTGGCTTCGTAAAGCGCGCTGTCGGCTCTTCCGAGAACCGTTTTTATCTGCTTATCTTTATCGAGCAGCCCGGAAACGCCGAAACTTGCCGTCACATTTACGGTTTCGGAAAAAAGTTTAAACTCGGCTTTTTCAATGGCGGCGCGCAGATATTCGGCGACGGTCAACGCGCCTTTTATGTCCGTATGCGGAAGCAGAACCGCGAACTCTTCCCCGCCGAGGCGCCCGAGAACGTCGATTCCGCGCAAAGTCTTTTTACATATCCCGACGACTTCGATCAAAACTTTATCGCCCGCCGCGTGCCCGAAAGTATCATTGATTCTTTTAAAAAAATCGATGTCGAACATTATGACCGATAAAGAGGTTCTAAAGCGTTGACAACGTTGTATTTCGTTTGCGCTGATTTCGAAAAACTTGCGCGTATTGTTAATGCCTGTAAGAAAATCGGTCGTCGCCAGTTTTTCAAGCTCCGACTGCGTTTTTTGCAGCTCGTTCTGCGTTCGCTCGCTGTTTAGAATTATATAACCGAAAGCAAGCGCAATGGTGAAGAGTATCGTCCCGACAAACGAGAAAGATTGGATTGTATCGGGCGAAAAAAGATCCTGTATGTCGGAAAACCGGTAAGTCAGAAACGTTCGGGCGATTGAAGTGACCGCCGCCAGAATAAATAATATCCCGACCTGCTTATAGGCGTTATTTATTCCACTTTCGTCTTTACGCATCAATTCAATCGCGCATAAAAAACACGCGATCCCGCTCATCAAAGATACGATAATAATTCGGGCGAGCAGATTATTTTCGACATACGTAAAATAAGAAAAAAGCAGGATTAAAAGCAGAATCGAGCCGAGACTGAAATACTTTCGGCTCGAAACGCCCCGGAAACGGCGAATGCCTTCGAGCGAAAGGACAATGCTGCCGAAAGCAAAAGCATTTGCCCCAATAATCGTGATAAAGTCCGGCAACGAGCCTCTGAATCCGACTAATAAAAATCCTACCGCCGCCGTAAAATTGCTGAACGCCCACAAGCCGAATCCCGGATATGTCTTATGTTTTCGCCAGACAAAAATCATTGCCACGCTCAAAAGCGCCGTAACGAGCATTAAGACAAAGGCAAGCGTGCGTAAATCGAGAAATGAACCGGACATATGTCTGCACTCCAAAAGGATCGATTTCAAAATATCTCGTCTTTTCGAATTAAAAATTAAATTTTTGTAAACTTAACGGCTTTAATTTTGTGGAAGATTTTGAATTGTCAGAACAAGGCATAGCAGGGGAAAATCATAGCCATAGATATTTTAACAAACCTGTCTGCATCTTTAAACTATTATTATTCTAATTATTTGCTAATTTTTACCTCGCAGCGCAAAATTTTATAAAATCGTTTTTAAGAATTTTCCCGCCTTCACTTCTTTAATCGCCAAATGCCTTTGTTTACAAGCTTTAAGTTTTCGGGAAAAGCAGGATCAAGAGATAGCGCTTTTCCCTTTAATAACCGGAAAAAACGCGCGAATAAATAGTTATAAAATTATGAACTAACCAAACGACTCAAAAGCAAGATGCGCCGCGCCGAGAATTCCGGCGTCATCGGCTAAGACGGCGCGCTTTATCTTCACTCTCTCGGCAGGCTCTCGAAATGCGCGTTTGTTAATCTGCTCGCGAACGTGATGAACGAACAAATCCCAACCGGCGCTTGCGCCGCCGCCGATAACTATCACTTCCGGATTCAATACGTTTACAAGCCCAGCCAGCGCGACCCCGAGATAAAGACCCATCTGCCGGAAAACCTCGAGCGCAAGCTCATCGCCTTCGGTTCCCGCTTCGTAAACGTCCGCCGAAGTCAATTTCAGTTTATTTCGCAGAGCCGAATGCGGATATTGGCTTTCAAGCTCTCGAACGAGCCTGACGACGGCGGTCGCCGATGAGTATTGTTCGACGCAGCCGCGCGAGCCGCAGCCGCACGGCGCGCCGAACGGCTCGACGCAAATGTGCCCGATCTCTCCGGCTGTTCCGTCAACGCCGCGCAGAATTTTTCCGTCGATAATCACTCCGCCGCCGACGCCGGTACCGAGCGTTACCGTAATTGTGTTTTGAAAACCGCGTCCCGCGCCGAAAACCTGCTCGCCGACGGCAGCCGAATTGGCATCGTTTTCCAGAATAACCGGCAGATTCAACTCCGCCGAAAGCGTCGAAACAAAGCGAAAACCGTCAAGCGCGGGAATGTTCGGAGCTTTTGAAATAATGCCTTCTTTAGGATTAATAGTTGCGGGAACAGCCGCCGCCAGAGCCTTAATATCGCCTGAATCTTTAACGGCGTCGCGGCATTCGTCGGCGGCATCAACAATCGCCTGTACGACCTCATCGGCGCGTTCGGCTTTCGGCGTATTCGCTTTCAAACGATATAAAATCTTTCCAGCCGAATCGATAGCCGCCATTCGCAAATTCGTTCCGCCCAGGTCACAGGCTAAAACCATCTTATTATTCATAAATATCAATCGAACATCCGTATTCGACGCAAAAAAGTTTTTTTAATTGATTTGAAACTCTTTCTTTACGCTTTTCTCTTAATAGTTAAAAAGACAGTTAAAAAGAAAAGCGTAGAAGCTTGAGCTTATGCTGCTTGTCGAAGCGGCTTTGATTTTTCGAACAATTCCCGGAAAACGATTGCGGGAAACGGCGGCGAAGTTTACCGCGCCGGCGGTTTCAAATCTTTCAAAAAACCTTTGTTAATATTAAATCAATATAAACCAATATAAAGCATTATTGGAGTAAAGTTTTGTCAATGTCTATTGAAGACTTTACTAAAACGGATAATTAAAAGATTTAAATCGATATTTACAAAAGAAATGTCGATTTAAATCGCTCTCGAATATGTTTGATTTTGCCGGTGAAATGAGATATTTTACCGGCATTTCAGATCAGAAAAACAATCATTTCAGGAGGCTTCAAAAAATGCAGGAAAATTCTCCGCTTACCCCGCAGCTTTTTTGGGAAACGATAACCGGATTTCAGCGTTCTGCCGCGATAAAATCCGCTATCGAGCTCGATGTTTTTACGAAGATCGCCGAAGAAAACAAAACGGCTCGGGAAATTGCCGATGCCTGCGGCGCGTCCGAGCGCGGAATTCGCATTTTGTGCGATTCGCTGACGGTAATGGGTTTTCTGAACAAAGAGAATTCCGCTTATCGCTTAAACGATGTGTCCGCCGCTTTTCTTAACCGGAAATCGCAGGCGTTTCTCGGCGATGCGGTTAATTTTATGCTTTCGCCGATGCAAAAGCGCGGCTTCGATAATTTAACCAGCGCCGTCCGCGAAGGCGGCGCGGCAAGCAACGGCGGCAATGATTCGCTCGATCCGGAAAGTCCGATGTGGGTCGAATTCGCGCGCGGCATGACCGGAATAATGATGCCTTCGGCGCAACTCATCGCCGGGCATTTGGGCTTTGATTCGGACAGGAAAATAAAGGTTCTGGATATTGCCGCCGGTCATGGAATCTTCGGCGTATCGGTTGCCCGCAAATATCCGAACGCGGAAATTTACGCTTTAGACTGGTCAAACGTGCTCGAAGTGGCAAAGGAAAACGCGGAAAAGTTCGGCGTCGCCGACCGGCATCATTTGCTTCCGGGCAGTGCTTTCGAGATGGATTTCGGCGGCGTTTACGACGTCGTTTTGCTGACCAATTTTCTGCATCATTTCGACAAATCGACGAACGAAAATCTTTTAAGAAAAATTCACCGATCTTTGGCGGAAAACGGAAAACTCGTCACTCTCGAATTCATCCCGAACGACGATCGCGTTTCGCCGCCGTCCGAAGCAATGTTCAGCCTGGTTATGCTGGCGGCGACGCCCGCGGGCGACGCTTATACTTTTGCGGAATTTAAGGAGATGCTGGAAAACGCGGGTTTTTCCCGGAATGAGCATATTCCGCTTTCGCCTCTGCCGCAGCATTTGATCGTTTCGCAAAAGTAAAGATTTTTGTTTTTCGGCGGCAGAAATTCCGACGAGACTGTAAAAAAAGCCAGCCGCCGAAATCTTTTATCAGCTTTTTTTTCTGTCGCGAAACGCCGGGCAAATCATAAAAAAGCGGCTTTCCCGGGGGCTTTCGAATAAATGTCGTAAGCCCATTTTCATGCAAACACTTACCTGCGTAAATACAACAGGGAAGATTGAAGTTTTCTTTCGCGCCCGCGTACTTTCCCGAGGCTAAAATTATTGTTTTAGAACGGTAATTAAAATAAATATAAGTTATAGCGTCTTGACAGAATAAAAATTTCGCCTTTATAATTCAAAACTATTAAAACGCTTTTTAGAAAAAGCGTCCGGCTCAGAAAGCCGTTTTACACTAAAAAATGCATAACCTTAACACAATGTGTTGTCTCGCTTGTATGTGCTGCTGCTTCTTTTCAGGAGAGCGTCGGCGGAGCGAAAACGTGTGCGTGTGTAAAACAGTGAAAATGTAAAACGCCGTAAAAGATTTCAAACCGAAAGCCAGTCGTGAACTCCGAAAAAGGAAATTCACGACTGGCTTTTTTTTATTTGCGAAAAAACGGTTTTCGCCCAAAGGCACAAACCAAAAATCAATAAACGACAGTAACGGAAAGTAAAAATTTTAACTAAAAACGAATTAAGCAGAAAAAATATGGCGGTTGTAAAAAAAGAAAATAAGGTTGAACGGGTAAAGCGCGAGCGCGATGGGCTGGACAGCCTGGAAAGCATTATCGCATACGCGCGGGAAGGATTTCAGTCGATTTCCGAGGATGATCTGACAGTGCGGCTTCGCTGGTACGGGCTTTACACGCAGCGCCCGGAAACGGACGGTTATTTTATGCTGCGCGTGAAAGTGCCGAACGGGACGCTTTCAAGCCTTCAGCTCGAAACGCTCGGCAGACTTTCGGTGCGCTACGCCAAAAGCACGGGCGACGTGACGACCCGGCAAGGCATACAGTTTCACAACATACGCATTGAAGACGTGCCTTCGATTTTCGCCGAATTGAACAACGTCGGGCTTTCGACAACCGGCGCGTGCGGCGATATTACGCGCAACGTGACGGGCTGCCCTTTGGCGGGAATCGACGGCGCGGAACTGATTAACGCCGAACCGATCGTTGAAAAAATTCACAATCATTTTCTCGGCAATCACGAATTTTCAAATCTTCCGCGAAAATTCAAAATCACGGTTTCCGGCTGCTCGCTTTATTGCACCGGACACGAAATAAACGATATCGGGCTCGTTGCGCTGCGCCGACCGGAAGGCGTGGTTTTCGATTTGTGGGTCGGCGGCGGGCTCGGCGCGAAAGAACGTTTCGGCGAGCGGCTCGGCGTGCATATTTCCCCCGAACAAGTCGTCGAGGTCGCGCACCACATCTGCGGAATTTTTCGCGATAACGGCAACCGGGATTCGCGCGCTCTGGCGCGGCTCAAGTTTTTGATGGCTGATTGGGGCGCGGAAAGATTTCGCGACGAGCTCGAACGCCGTCTGGGCTATCAATTGACCAGAGGCGAAGCGCCGAAAGTTCCTTTTTCGACTAATCGAGCGCACATCGGGATTCACCCGCAAAACGAGCCGGGGCTGGTTTACATCGGCGCTTCGACCACGGGCGGTTTACTTTCCGGCGAGCAGATGATCGAAATCGCCAAAATTGCACGTGAACAGGGCGGGAGCCGAATCCGTTTGACGCCGACGCAAAACGTTATTTTGCTCGACGTGCCCGAGCAAAGCGCCGAAATCGCCGCCCGGCGGCTGGAAGAAATCAAATTGCCGGTCAGACCTTCGACATTTCGCACGGGAACGATCGCCTGCACCGGAAACCAGTTTTGCAAATTGGCTTTGACCGAAACCAAAGACCGCGCGGCTGATCTGATCGAACATCTGGAAACGTCGCTGCGCGGTTTTGATTCGCCGTTTCGCATCAGCGTCACCGGCTGCCCGAACAGCTGCGCTCATTACCAGATTTGCGACATCGGTTTTGTCGGCGATTTTATCAACACGCCCGAAGGCAAGGTCGAAGCTTTCCGCGTTTATCTCGGCGGTCATCTCGGTGACGGCTACGCGTTCGGCAAAAAGCTTAAACGCAAGATTTTAGCGGGTGAAATAAAACTTTACGTCGAGCGGCTGGCGCGGGAATTTCTGGAAAAAAGAAGGAGCGAAGCGGAAACTTTCCAGGATTATTTAGCGCGTCACACGATCGAGGAATTGGAAACGCTCGGAGCGGAAAATTCAACAGCGGCGGCAATTAACGGCGGCGAGGCAGGACTGATATGAGAAACGAGAGAAAAAAAGGACTTCTGGTCGTCGGGCATGGCAGCCGGCGCGAAGAAGCGAACACGGATTTGCGGCGCGCGGCGCGCCTGATCGCCGCGCGCGGCGGCGCGGAACTGGTCGAAGCGGCGTTTCTCGAAATCGAATCGCCGAACATTGCCGAAGGATTTGCGCGGCTCGTCGAGCGCGGCGCTCGTTCGATCACCGTTCACCCGTATTTTTTATCGCCCGGAAGACACACGCGCGGCGATCTGCCCGTCAAAGTCGCTGAAGCGGCGGCAAATCATCCGGGCATCAGCTTTTTAATTACCGAACCGCTCACTTCCCACGATCTGGTCATACAGGCTTCGATCGAGCGAATTCGCGAAACCGAAGGTTATACGGCGCCGAAATCACTGCCTGCGACCGTCGCCGATCAGGGCAAGGTTTACATCGTCGGAGCCGGACCGGGCGACCCGGAACTTTTAACCTTAAAGGCGCACAATCTACTGCGCTCGTGCGACGCGGTCGTTTACGATTATCTCGTAAACCCGGAAATCCTCGGTTTAATTCAGCCGTTTGCCGAAAAAGTCTATGTCGGGAAAATCGGCGGCGGTCGGCAGACGCCGCAAACGGAAATCAACGAGATTTTAATCGAAAAAGCTTTGCAGGGAAAAAGCGTCGTGCGTTTGAAAGGCGGCGACCCGTTTATTTTCGGGCGCGGCGGCGAAGAAGCGGCGGCGCTGCGGGCTTTAAATATATCGTTTGAAATCGTTCCCGGCATCAGCTCGGCAATCGCGGCGCCGGCTTACGCCGGAATTCCTCTGACTCACCGGTCGCTTTCGGCTTCGTTTGCCGTTTTAACCGGAACGCGCGTCAAGGAAAACAGCGGCTTCGTTCCCGAGCTCGCGAAATTTGCGGCGATCGACACGCTCGTTATCTTGATGGGCGTGCAGAATTTGCGGGAAATCTCGCGCCAGCTGATCCGAGCCGGGCGCGAAGCCGACACGCCCGCCGCCGTTATCCGTTGGGGAACCTACAACGGTCAGGAAGTCGTTACGGGCAATTTAGAAAACATCGCCGAAGAAGCGGAAAAAGCCGATTTCAGAGCGCCAGCCGTGATCGTCGTCGGCGAAGTCGTCCGGCTGCGCGAACATCTGAGCTGGTTTGAAACCGCCGCGCCGAATTTCGGATTTGCGGAACAATTCGGCGCGGCGGCGGTCGAAGTCGCGTTTTAAGAGGCAGGAAACAAATGACAGCAACCGAACTGAAAAGTAATGAAAGAGAAATCAACAAGGAAATCGCGTTTGTGGCAGAGCGTTTTGAATACGCCGCGCCGGAAGAAGTATTACGTTGGTCGCTACAAAGATTTGGCGCAGGAGTCGCGCTGGCAACCGGGTTCGGTGCGGAAGGCTGCCTGCTGGTTCATCTGCTGGCAGACATCGACCCGAACGCTCGCATTTTTTATCTCGATACGGATTT
>JAOAPX010000017.1 GCA_025463125.1 Acidobacteriota bacterium
ACACGCGCCGACATTTGAAGATTACGCGCGTCTCGCTTACACGGAAAAAATTTTAGCCGAATCGATGCGGCTTTTCCCGCCCGCGTGGGCTGTCGGAAGAATCGCCGTCGAAGACCACGAATTCGGCGGTTACGCCGTTCCGAAAAAAGCGCTTGTTTTAGCTTCGATGTTCGTCATGCACCGCGACGAGCGTTTCTGGGAAAACGCTGACCGATTTATTCCCGATCGCTGGGAAACGCAAAGCATAAAAGAAGCCGGGCAAAAATACGTTTATTTCCCGTTCGGCGGCGGCGTCCGGCGCTGCATCGGCGAAGGCTTCGCGTGGACCGAAGGCGTTTTGCTGCTCGCGGTTTTGGGCAGAAAATGGAAGTTGAAACTTTCGGCTGAGCAAAAAATCGGTCTCCAGGCTATGATTACGCTGCGCCCGAAATACGGGATGAAAATGAAAATTATAAAGCGAGATTGAAATCAAGCTGAAAGTTGCTTGATGTGAAGCACTTCCTTCAAGCTTGTCGTGTAGCGGTTTGATTTTTAATTGCAGTTCATCTTCCAGTTTTTCTCCGACTTTTGAAAGCCGAAGCGCACGGCTTCCCTGCCGAATCTGCGCGATATTTTATCGAGCGCCGCGCACAAGCGCTTGTCTTTCTCGTAATTCGATTCGCTGTAAAGCCTGAAAGTTTCGGCTTTTTCCGGCTGCAATCCCTGCAAAATCACGCCGACTTTTTTGTATAGAAAGCCGGTTTTATAGATTTGAGCCGGCGCTTTTCGCGTCCATCCGTGCAGTTCGCGCGTGGAATTCGTCGAATTTGCAAGCTCGATCGTCGTTGAATTCGAGTATTGCGGCAGCCTGGAAAACGATTCGTCATCCGCAGTTTTTTAATTCTTAAATTTTTGCGCGTCTTTTCGCTATTGCATAAGCCGGGCATTTAGAAACAATTACAGCTCTCTTCTTCAAGTTGCGCCGCAGCTTTCGGGCAAAAAAGATTTGTTATTTAGTAACAATACCGTAACTCTTGGCATCGCGATTGCAAAGCGACTGAACGTGAGGTTGGTTTATATATTGATTTAATACGTATTTTTGACTCCGCCTCACAGGTGATTTATGCCAAAAAAAGTTCTCATTGTTGAAGATTATGAAGATACCCGAAACTTTATGAAGTTTCTCATTGAAAGTTACGGTTATCAGGTTATCGAAGCATCTGACGGGATTGAAGCGGTAGACAGGGCGAAACAGTCGTCGCCGGATTTGATTTTGATGGATATTTCTCTTCCGATGGTAGACGGTTTAACGGCGACGCGGGTTATTAGAGAGTCGAATCCGCCGACAGAGCTGCCGATAATTGCCGTGACGGCATTCGGTAAATCGTATTACGACCGGGCGATTGCCGCCGGATGCAACGATTTGATTGATAAACCGCTTGATTTCGATATGCTCAAACCGGTTTTATCGCAATATTTATCAGTTTAATAAAGATAGTAAAGGTTAATTAATTTTATAATTTATCGTTTGCTGACGTATAAATTATTCTTTAGCCAGAAACGCCAGGGCTTTGCGGCAAATTCTTCGGCATAATCAATTCCGATGCGTTTGCCGCTTGTCGTTTCGTCAACGGAGAAATTTTTATAGTCTTCAAGCCAGACTTTATCGCCGAGCAAGTCCTCTTTATCAAAACCTTTATCGATGCCAAAGGCGAGACAGAGTTTTCCCGGTCCCGAAGTTAAGTTTTTGTCCGGCATAACGCCGCGCCGCTCGCGCATAATATCAATGTTTTCAACCGGTTCAACGGCGCGAATCAAAATCGCGTGCGGCGTATCGATCGCGCCGACGACGATGTTAAACTGGTAATACATCCCGTAAATAAAAAATATATAAGCCGTTCCGCCGATAGAAAACATCGTTTCCGTGCGCTTTGTGCGGCGGTTGCCGTAAGAATGCGCGGCTTTGTCGATCGCGCCGAGATACGCTTCGGTTTCCACGATCATTCCCGAAACTCTTTCGCCGCGTGCGGTCGGCACGACAAGCAGTTTTCCGAGCAAATCACGGGCGATTTGCAAAGTATCTTCGCGCAGAAAAAATTCGCGTTTTAATTTCATAACTCTTTTCAGGATAAAACACCTCTTAAACAATCAAAAATAAGAATTTAAAATTAAGAATTAAATTAACCGGCGAATTTTAATCCAACCGCTTGCTCAATAAAATTTTGCGTATTAATTCACTTCAAAACTTCTGGTATGTAGTTTGCTAAAAACGCGATTAGAACACTCAAGATCCAAGGCGTGTGTTGAAACCATACGAAAACTGTTTTTGAATGTATCAAAAATAAGCGAGGGAAAACTATGTTTGTAAGAGATTTAATAAATGAAAACTCCGTTATCTGCACGGAGCATATGCCGCTGACAAAGGTTTATCAGTTGATGCAGGAAAACGGCTGCGATTGTATTACAGTGGTCGAAAGCTATGCTCACCCGATACCGATCGGCATTATAACCGAACACGATATGTGCTTGCACGTTGTCGGAAAGGGACGCGATCCGCACGCTTTGACTGCCGCTAACGTAATGAATACCAATATAATTAAAGCGCCGTACATGTTGAGCGTCACGGATTTTTCGGATTTAATGAAAAACAAGCAGGCAAAACGCGCTTTGATTGTCAACGAAGACGGAATGTTCTGCGGAACACTGGCAAACGTCGACCTGGAAAATAAAAACGATAAGCCGCAGACTGAAACGCCGCTCAGCAGCGAAGTTTATAAAGCGTACGATGCTTCGAGAGTGAACCGAATTTATTGATTTTCAGCCGGAGAAGGAGCGGGAAAATGAAAGTAAAAGAAATAATGACGCCAAATCCGGCATGCGCGACAACGAAAACCAACTTGCAGCAGGTAGCGCGAATGATGGTTGACAATGATTGCGGCTGCATACCGATTGTTGACGGCGAAACAACGAAAAGACCGATCGGGATGCTGACCGACCGCGACATAACCGTCCGCACGGTTGCCGAAGGCAAAAACCCGCTCGATTTAACCGCCGGCGAGGTAATGACCGAAGATGTTATTACGGTAACGCCCGAAATGACCGTCGAAGATTGCGGAAACTTGATGGAAACGAAACAAATCAGGCGAGTCGCGGTAATTGATACAAGCGGCGCTTGCGTCGGAATGGTGGCGCAGGCTGATATAGCTTTGAAAGGCAATGCACGACAGGCGGCGGAAATCGTTCAGGAAGTTTCAAAACTGTCTTGAACGAATTACGAATTACGAATTACGAATAAAACAGTATTTCACCTCGCCGTTTGTAATTCGTAATTCATCTCGCATTTACTTTCCGAAATTTTCCGGGTAATAAATCAATTCAACAATATTTCCGCCGACGCCTTTTGTGTAAAACGAAGACGTCCCGTCGCGGTGCGGCTTGATCGGGCGATTTTCCCTGGCGGCGGCTTTTTCGAGTTCTTCGAGCGTATCGACTTTCAATGCGATGTGCGCCGGATGCTTTGAATTAGGCGGCAGCAGCGCGATACCGAAACCGCGCGCGTCTCGAACCATCGCCCAATCGTCAAAAAGCGATTCGACCGAAAAACCAAGACGCTTGTATTCCTCGACATCGCGCTGCAAATCATCGGTTTTCACCGCCAGATGATCGACTGTTCCTGCAAAACGAAAATTTGATTCTTCTGACATTTTTATAAAATCTCCTTTAACTTACTATTTTAGAACTTACTTTGCCGGACGCAAAGGCGGAAACAAAGGTAAGTGAAAAGTGAAAAGTGAAAAGTGAAAAGTAGTGAACAACTAAAAATCCTGTAAAACCGCCGCAAGGCAGACAAAGCGTTTTTTTTAGACAGTTATTCACTTTTCACTTTTCACTTTTAGTTATTAAAATTTAGTTATTCGCTTTCCCTTTGCGTGATGAGCGCTGTTTGCTGTAAATTTAGCTTTTATGAAAATAGCTTCGCTTTTGCCTTCGGCTACAGAAATCGTCTGCGCTCTCGGGTTAAGTGAAAATCTCGTCGGCATTACGCACGAATGCGATTTTCCCGCTTCGATTATTAATAAACCTCATCTTACCGCCAGCCGCATTTCGCACGAAACGATGTCGAGCGCGGAAATCGACCACGCCGTGCGCTCGCAGCTGGACGGGCACGGCTCGATTTACGATCTGGACACCGAGCGGCTCGAAGAATTAAAACCCGATCTGATTATCACGCAGGAGCTTTGCGAAGTTTGCGCCGTTTCTTATAAAACCGTGCTGAAGGCTGCAAAAATGTATGTGGCTGACGCGCAAGTCGTTTCGCTCGAACCGAATACGATCGCCGATATTTTCGACAATATTTTAACCGTCGGCGAACTGACAAACACAAAAGAAAAAGCCGAAACGGTCGTCGCCGAATTGCGCGCGCGTCTGGGTAAAGTCAGCGCTCAAACCCGTTCGATCGAAAAACGCCCGCGCGTTTTTATGCTCGAATGGCTCGAACCGCCATTCGCGCCGGGGCATTGGACTCCGGAACAGGTTGAGATTGCAGGCGGTCTTTGCCTTATGGGCGAAGCGGGCAAAAAGTCCGTGACGACGACTTACCGCGAAATATACGAATCAAAGCCCGAGATTATCGTGCTCGTTCCGTGCGGATATTACACCGAAGATATTTTGCGGCAGCTGCCGCAAACGCAGTTCCCCGCTTACTTTAAAGAACTTCCAGCGTTTCAAAACGACGAAATCTGGGCTTTAGACGCGAGCGCGTATTTTTCGCGTCCCGCGCCGCGCGTCGTTGACGGAGCTGAAATTTTAGCAAAAATCTTTCACCCGGAAATCTTCGGCGCGCCGACAGGCGCGGAAGCCGTCAGAATTTCAAAAGACCTGGTAAAATATGCCGATTAAACCGTTTCCGGCAAAAATCATTTTATGAAATATATCGCCACATTTTTTTGTTTGATTTTTTTAAGCTTTTCGGTTTTCGCGCAAAAAGCCGGCGAGGTTTTAGCGACCGCCGCCGGGCAAACCTTCACCGTCAATAATCTCTCGCCCGAAACCCAAAAACTTTACACAAATTTGCCCGCCGCAATCGCCGCCGCGCGCAAAGAATTATTAGCACAGATGCTCGCCGAAACGATGTTTGAAATAGAAGCGAAGGCTAAAAATCAAACTGTCGAAAAACTGCTCGGCGACGTCAAAGCGAAAATTCCGGCGCCGACCGATGCGGAAGTTCGAGCGGTTTACGACGCCAATAGAGCGGCGATCGGCGATAAAACTTTAACGGAAGTCCGCACGCAAATCGCTGATTTCCTGCGCCGCGAACCGGAACAGAAAGCTTTGCAGAATTACGTCGAGTCTTTACAAGTAAAATACCGCGTGCAGCCCGGCAAAGACGTTAACGCCGCAAACTTAAAGCCGACCGATGTTTTGGCGACGATTACAGGCGGCAAGACGATTACCGTCAAAGACTTTGAAGATAAAAACAAACTGGAGCTTTACGAATACAGGGCTGACGTTTTCGATCACGTAAAATTCGAGCTGGAAGAAGCCGTTTTTTCAAATTTGCTTGAAACCGAAGCAAAATCCTTAAATATAGAAACAAGCGATTTGATCGCGCGCGAAATAAGCGACAAGCTTCGGGAGTTTTCCGACGAAGAACGATACGCGCTGCAGACGGCTTTGAAAAACAAGCTTTACGCGAAATATAAAGTCGTTTTTTCGATAAAAGAACCCGCGCCGATTGTCCAAAACATCTCGGTCGATGACGATCCGGCACAAGGCAAAGCGACCGCGCCGGTTACGGTCGTAATGTTTTCCGATTTTCAATGCCCGGCGTGTGCCGCCGCGCATCCGGTTTTGAAAAAGGTTTTAGCCGCGTACGCAGATCGCGTTCGCTTCGTCGTGCGCGATTTCCCTTTGACGAATATTCACGAAAACGCTTTTCCCGCCGCGATTGCCGCCGGCGCAGCCAATCGGCAGGGCAAATTTTTCGAATACTCGGAAATTCTCTATCGCAACCAGGACCGGCTCGACCGCGCGTCTTTAATAAAATACGCCGCCGATTTGGGTTTGAATACAAAGCGTTTTGAGCTAGACTTGAGCGACGCGAAAATTGCCGCCGAAGTTAAAAAAGATATGGCTGACGGCACAAGCTACGGCATCGGCGGAACGCCGACCGTTTACGTCAACGGAGTAAAAGTCCGGCAATTGACGGCGGAAAATTTTCGCGATTCTATTGAAAAAGCATTGAGGAAGTAGGCGGTAGATAATAGACGGCAGGAAGCGGAATAGCGGAGAGCGGTTAAAAGCAGAGAGAAAATACAAACGATTTCTATCAGTTTCATATTGTGTTATTTATTCTCTTTTTTACTGCAAACTGCCGATTATTATTTTCAAATAGCTATCTGCAAACGATTACTATCTACTATCCGTTATCTGCTTCTTACTTGTTTTTACTAAACCTATGCGCCTTTATCTTTTACTTTTTGTTGTTTCCATCGCCGCGTGCAGCGGCGCTTCGAACAAACCGAACGCAGTGAACGTCAATATCTCCAACCGCACGAATTCGAGCGCTGAAAGCAACGCGGCGAAACCTAACGCATCCGTGCCGGTTTACACATACGAGATCGTCAAAACTTACCCGCACGACGCGAAAGCATTTACGCAGGGCTTGGTCTTTCACAACGGATTTTTGTACGAAGGAACCGGCGGAAGCCGCGCGCGCGGCGATAATTTTTTCTCATCTCTACGCAAAGTCGAGTTCGAAACCGGTAAAGTTTTGCAGAAAACCGATTTGCCCGGCGAGTATTTCGGCGAAGGCATCGCCATCTTTAATAATAAGATTTACCAGTTGACGTGGCAGCAAAAAACCGGCTTCGTCTACGATTTAAACGACTTCAAGCTTTTAAAGCAGTTCAGCTACGCGGGCGAAGGCTGGGGTTTGACCAACGACGACACGAACCTGATAATGAGCGACGGAACGCACATCATCCGCTTTGTAAACCCGGAAACCTTTGAAACGATGCGAACGATTTCCGTGCTCGATGAAAAAGGAAAGCCTTTGATGGAATTAAACGAGCTCGAATATATCAAAGGCGAAATCTGGGCAAACGTCTGGCAGGAAAGCGAAATCGTCAGGATCGACCCGAACACGGGAAAACTTCTCGGTCGAATCGATTTAACCAAACTCGCCGACGAGCAGATGGACAGCTCGAGAGAAGCCGACGTTCTCAACGGAATCGCCTACGATCAGGCGTCCGACCGCCTTTTTATTACCGGCAAAAAATGGAACAAACTTTTTGAAATTAAAGTTAAGCCGTAAACTGTAAATAAACTGTAAATAAACTATAAATAAACTATAAATAAACTGTAAAAAGCGGGAATTGAAAACGGCATCTTGTTTTTCAATTCCCGCTTTCCGTTTTAGAGTTCTTTTCTAAAAACCTTTTTCGCTTAAAAAATCATTTTTTATTTTTCCTGCGTTTCACGGGAACAAATCTCCGGCTGCGGTGTCTAAGTAAGCGGATGGAAAGAAATTTTCATCGTTAAACTTGGCAAACACAACTGTTTCGGTTGGCACCGGAGAAATTGGAGGAGAATAAAAGATGTTAGACAATTTAATCGAATCGAAAAATCATCGGGAAGAAAACACAAAACGCGGAGGCTTTCTGCTGGGGACATTTTTTCTGGTCGCAACGATACTTTTAAGCGGAGTTTTATGGAGCCTTTTTGCCAAGGATATTACAATCGGAGACGACAGCCTGGAGCTTTCGGCAATGATCGCGCCCGTTCCCGAACCTGTTAAACCGCCTGATCCCGTGCGCCCGCGCGAAAGAGAGGCGCAGCCGCAAGCTTCGGAAAACAGGATTGCATCGCGGCAAATTAATATGGCGCGGATCGATGAAGTCCAGCCTGTGCCGACGGAAATTTCCGTCGCGCCGAACACGAACAAACCCCGCCCGCCCGGACCGTTTGAAATAAACGCCAATGCGCCGGACGTTGATTTCGGAAGTTCGCCGACAGGCAGGTCGCTTAACGGGAGCGAAAATACCGGAACCGGACTTGAGCCTAATGCAAAATCTCAGCCCGAAGTCATTGAAAAAGCTGCGCTTCCGCCGCCGCCCGTAATAAAAAAGGCTTTGGAAGAAGCGCCGCGAAAATCGACATCTCCAATCTCCGGCGGCGTCGTTAACGGCAAAGCAAAATTTTTGCCGAAACCGATTTATTCGAGCGCGGCGATCGCCGTTAACGCGAAAGGCGATGTCAGCGTCCAGGTAACGATTGATGAAGAAGGAAACGTGATTTCGGCAAAAGCTGTAGACGGGCATCCTTTACTGAAAGATTCGGCGGAAAGAGCTGCGCGAAACGCGAAATTCAGCCCGACGCTTCTCAGCAAACAGCCGGTTAAAGTTACGGGAATTATTTTTTACAAGTTTTCGCGAAATTAACAGCGTGAAGTTTCGCGAAAGAAAAAAACGTTAAGTTCGATCTTCAAAAATCGAACTTAACGTTTTTTTCATACCAGCTGAATATTACCCGCGACAAACCGAAATTTCTAATTTTAAGCCGCAAGAGCCAGAATTTTATCGATTAAATCCTGCAAGTCCATATCGTAAATCGGCACATTAAAGCGCGCTTTCAAATCGTCCAACTTCATTCCGTCAAGCAGAATGGGCTCGTCCGATTTGATTGTGTGTTTCGGGATGATCGCAAAATTTCCGACGATTTGATCTTTTACGGCAACGTAATCCTGCCCGGTCAAAAGTCCCGCGACGGCGACGTCGCCGCCGAAATACGTATTCGGAACCGCAATAACGTGCAGCTTCGAGTCGAGCAAAGCGTTTAATTTTTCAATCTGCCCGCGCAGAATCGGCGCAAACATTTCGCCCGTCAAAATAGTCCCGTAAAGCAGTTCGGGATTGCCGTTTTGGTTTTTATCCGGCTTTCGCTCGTTCGGAACTATTGCAGACTGATGAGTTCTGACGTTTTTCGGGCTCACTACAGCCGCCGAATTATCCGCCGGAACCGCCGATGTCGCCGCTTTTTGCAATTTTTTTATAAGGCTTTCAAAAGAATTGGTAAACGAGCGAATCATACCGACGCCGTCTTCGATTTGCGGATAATTGCCGTAGTGCTGCCGCGAAGGAATGTTTTCGCCCGCCTTGATGTAGATTTCGTCGCCGAGAAAAGCAAAGGTTACGCCCAGATTTTTTCTGAATTCTTTTTGCAGTTTTTCGACCTGTTTAATCGTCCGGCGGCAAAATTCGGGCGTAACGCGCGTTAATCTTTCATCCGTATTGTAACGGGTTAAAGCGACCGGAACGACTGCCGTCGAAACGACTTTCGGATAATGCGCGGCTAAATCGCGTAGGGTTTTTTCCAGGATTGCGCCGTCGTTGATTTCAGGACATAAAACGACTTGAGCGTGAATTTCGATGTCGTTGGCAAGCAGGCGTTCGATCTTATCGGAAATATCGGCGCGTTTTTCGTCAACTCCGAGCAGAAGGGCGCGTGTTTTCAAATCGGTCGCGTGAATCGAAACGTATTGCGGCGAAAGACGCTGTTCGACGATGCGCTTCATTTCATCTTCGGTAACCGAGCTTAAAGTCGTGTAATTGCCGTATAGAAACGAAAGGCGAACGTCTTCGTCGCGAACGAAAAGCGACGGGCGCGCGTCTTCCGGGTTTCCTTTGCAAAAACAAAAAAGACATTCGTTGGCGCACTGTCGCGGCACGATCTGCTCGAACATCAAGCCGAAATCTTCGCCTTCTTCGCGTTCGAGCTCGACTTCCCATGTTTCGCCGTTCGCCTTTTTGACGACCAGTTCCATTTCGGTCTCGCCCGCCGTTTGAAAGCGAAAATCGAGATAATCGCGCACGCCGCGACCGTTGACGCGAACGATTCGGTCATTAACTTCAAGCCCAAGTTCTTCGGCTAAACTGTCCGGCGCGACTTCCGAAATCGAAACTCCCGGGCGGCGCAGCTGTGTAATTGCCGGTGTGACTGCAAATTCGTACATCTTAATACCTAAAATTAAACAACTTAGTGTAGATTTATTGACAAAGGGTTGGCAAGTTTTTAATCTATTATCTAATCCCGCAAATACTTTTCTCTCAAAGTATGGGTTTTGCAGCAGTTAAAACAATTCTGCGAACGGCAGTCCTTTACTTTCAAAATATGACTTTATCAGAAAGGAAAAAAATCTTGTTGGCAGAAGACGATTCGTCTATGCGGCGCTTTGTCGAAATCATTTTACAGCAAGCCGGCTTCGAGGTCGTAACGGCAGAAGACGGTTTGCAGGCGATGCAGATTGCTTTGGAAAACAATCTTGATGCCGTCGTTGCCGACGCGATAATGCCGCATCTGTCCGGTTACGATCTGTGCCGAATGCTGCGCGGAAACGACGAAAAAAGAAACGTTCCGCTCGTAATCTTAAGCGGGCTCGCCCAGGAAAATCCGGACAAGCCCGATTGTTTAGCTGACGCTTATCTGTTCAAAGACGCAAATCTCAAAGAGAATTTAATCTCGACTCTCGAAAAGCTGATTTAGACTTTAGCGCTTAGCGCGCCGTCCAAAATCGAATCGAGCGGCGTGTATTCGAGATTTTGCGAAGTCGCGACCGCTTCGTATGTCAGTTTTCCGGCGTAAGTGTTGACGCCTTCCTTCAAGCCTTCGTCTTCGCTGATCGCGCGCTCAAATCCTTTGTTCGCCAAATCCAGAGCATACGGCAGAGTCGCGTTCGTCAGCGCGAACGTCGAGGTGCGCGGCACCGCGCCCGGCATATTCGCCACGCAGTAATGCAGCACGCCTTCTTCGTAATAAGTCGGGTTTGAGTGCGTCGTCGCGTGCGTCGTTTCAAAACATCCGCCCTGATCGACGGCAACGTCAACTAAAACCGCGCCGTTCGGAATGTCTTTGAGCATATCGCGCGTGACAAGCTTCGGAGCCGCCGCGCCCGGAATCAAAACGCCGCCGATGACCAGATCCGCGTGCGAAATCGCTTCGTGAATCGCGTAGCGCGAAGATGCGAGCGTTTGCACTTTCGACAAAAAGATGTCGTCCAATTCGCGCAAGCGGTCGAGACTTTTATCAATAATCGTGACGTGCGCGCCCAAACCGACCGCCATTTTCGCCGCTTCCGTGCCGACCACGCCGCCGCCGATAATGACGACGCGCGCCGCCATTACGCCCGGAACGCCGCCCAAAAGAATGCCGCGACCGCCGTTCATTTTTTCGAGATAAGTCGCGCCGACCTGAACCGCCATTCTGCCCGCGACTTCAGACATCGGCGTCAGAAGCGGAAGGCGACCGCGTTTGTCGGTAATGGTTTCATAAGCGACGCCGGTCACTTTTCTTTCGAGAAGCTGTTTGGTCAATTCAAATTCCGGCGCTAAATGAAGATACGTAAACAGTAATTGATTTTCGCGCATTCGCGGATATTCCGGCGCGACCGGCTCTTTGACCTTGACGATCATATCGCCGGTCTGCCAGACTTCGTCCGCCGTTTCGAGCAGCTGCCCGCCCGCTTTAACGTAATCGTCATCGGCAAACCCGGAGCCTTCGCCCGCCGTTTTCTGTACGAAAACTTCGTGTCCGGCATTGACCAACGCATTGACGCCCGCCGGTGTTAACCCGACGCGGTATTCATTATCTTTAATTTCCTTCGGTAATCCGATTTTCATATAATTTTTTAAGATGTCAGATGTCAGATGTCAGATTTTAGCTCAAGAATTAATTGAGCGCATCAATCCGTTCAAAATTCGCCCGACCTCGTTAATTTTCTCCTGTAAATTATTATATTGTTGTTTTGTAATATAGCCGACTCGAAAAGCTAATTCAACGTGGGTGTCGAGTTCTAAAAGAGAACCGCGCGCATTTCCTAAAAATTGATTAAATTCGCCGCTTAATCTTCTGCCCTGTCCTTCGGCAATATTCGCCGCGATTGAAGCAGATGCGCGCCGCATCTGCGAAACTAAACCGAACAATTCTTCTTTCGGAAAAGCCTTAGTAAAATTGTAAACATCAACCGTCAAATCCATCGCTTTCTGCCAGACGATCAAATCACGAT
>JAOAPX010000042.1 GCA_025463125.1 Acidobacteriota bacterium
AAGCTATGAGCGCCGGAGCAACCGCGTATTTAATAAAACCGAACGATTTTGAAAAACTGGCTGAAACGGTTTTGAATTTGATTTAACCTGCCTTTTAAAACCCGACCTTTTAACATTTTATAAAGAATGGATAACAAAACGCTGACCGATCGGTCAGCGTTTTGTTAAGATTAAAGCGCGATGAACAAAATAATTGCGGTTGATTTTGACGGGACTGTCGTGACGCACGAATTTCCGGAAATCGGAAAAGAAGTTCCGCACGCCGTCCGCGTTTTGAAAAGACTGAATGAAAACAAGGTTAAAATAATTGTCTGGACGATGCGCTGCGGCGAGCATCTCGAAAAAGATGCTGCCGGTTGGTTTGAGGAAAGAGAAATCAACGTCTGGTCTTACAATACAAATCCGCAGCAGGCTTCGTGGTCGCAAAGCCCGAAATGTTACGCGCAGGCTTATATCGACGACGCGGCGATCGGCTGTCCTTTAATACACCCGGAAAACGGTGAAAGACCGTATGTCGACTGGCTCGAAGTCGAAAGGCTTTTAGAAGAACAAGGCTTTTTAGATAAAATAAAAACATAAAAAGCGGTAATATTCAGAGGCGGCAAAAGGATTGATCAAATCAATGGCGAGCCAAGACGATTCAGTTAATATTCCGGCGGTTATAAACGATCGCGATGAAAGACCTGTAAATCGGACGGTTTCTTTCGGCGAAGCATTTCGTTTCTGGGTCAAACTCGGGTTTATTTCGTTCGGCGGTCCCGCCGGACAAATCGCCATCATGCACAAAGAGCTCGTCGATAAAAGGCGCTGGCTCTCGGACGAAAGATTTCTACACGCGCTCAATTACTGTATGCTTCTGCCCGGACCGGAAGCGCAGCAGCTCGCTGTATACATCGGCTGGCTGATGCACAGAACACTCGGCGGCATCGTTGCAGGAGCTTTTTTCGTTATTCCTTCCATCTTTATTCTGCTCGCGCTTTCATACGTTTACGCGGCTTACGGAAATATTCCCGCCGTTGCGGGCGTGCTTGCCGGTTTCAAGCCGATTGTCGTCGCGATTGTCGTCGAAGCGGTAATAAAAATCGGCGGGAAAGCCTTAAAGCGCCGGACGCATTTTCTTATAGCCGCGCTCGCTTTCGTTTCAATATATTTTCTGCAAATTCCTTTTCCGCTCATCATTTTAACGGCTGCGCTGATCGGGTTGCTCGGCGCGAAATATATGCCTTCCGTCTTTAACGCCGAAAATAAAAACGCTGTTCGTAAAACATCGAGCGACGTTAAAACAATTGCCGCTTTGCCGCTCGTAATCGACGATGAAGCCGCGCCGCCCGCGCACACGCTGCCGAATAAAAAGCGAATTTTCAAAATCCTTGCAATCGGTTTCGCGCTCTGGCTCGCGCCGTTCGTATTTATCGGTTTATGGCGCGGTTTCGACAGTTTGCACGCTCAGGAATACCGTTATTTTACGCAAGCCGCTTTTATTACCTTCGGCGGAGCTTACGCCGTTCTGGCATATGTGACGCAAGCCGCCGCAGGCTCTTTCGGCTGGATAACGAAAACGCAGGCGGTTGACGGTTTGGCTCTGGCGGAGACGACGCCCGGACCTTTGATTATGGTTTTGCAGTTTATAGGATTTATGGCTGCATGGAACAATCCAGGCGATATGAACCAAACGATGAGCGCGGTAACCGGGGCATTGATAACAACTTACGTCACATTTCTGCCGTGCTTCCTGTTTATCTTTATCGGCGCTCCATACATCGAAGTGCTGCGCGGAAATAAAAATATAACCGGCGCTCTCTCGGGAGTGACGGCTGCGGTCGTCGGCGTAATTCTGAATCTTGCGCTGGTTTTCGGCGCGGCGGTCATTTTTCCGCAAGGCGCGGCGGGAAATATAGATTGGTTCGCCGCCGCGATGAGCGCCGCCGCTTTCGTCGCGCTTTATAAATTCAAAGCCGATGTTTTGCTGATCGTGCTCGCCGGCGGACTGATCGGATTGGCGCGGGCATTTCTGACCGCTTAAAACTTTTCATAAACAAATCGCGAACTTTCAAGACACGGAGAAAAATAAAATATAACTGCGGGATTACGTTTGTAAATCAATTGTTATTTAATTCTGATCTTTATTCGCTAAAATCTTCCCTATCTGCGTTTGTCCGTTTAACGAGTGAGATGACGCGGCGCGAAACCGGCTACACGCAAGCTAAGGGTAAAAAGACCCGCTGATTTGAAAGTCGCTGTTTCGCCCACACGTCCGTTGATTTGTTCGACAGCCCGTTAATAGAAAACAAGATGCCTTAGGATTTTGCTATGGCTTTAGCTTTCAACTCTCTGACTTTTTCAAGCAACTTTGCCATTGAAGTCGGATATTTTGCTTTGTCCTCTGGGTAATGCAACATATCCCAGAAATCAACGGCTGAAATCCTTTTCCTTTGACCTTGATGCGTAAAAATAATTATTGTAGTCCATTGGTCATCAACGTGCGGGCGAAGGCGAGGATAATTTTCTTTGGCAGCAAGGAAGTCAGGTTGTTCAGCTAAGTTAATCAACTCTTTTACTTCGTCAGTATTTAGTTTTGCTTCCTTTTTGGTGATTACGACGTTACGAGTAGTAACTCTAGGCGGGTCTTGATTGGGATAATCATCATACTCAAAACGTCCGCTCTCATAAAGACGGAAATCTAGAATATCGCCTTCTTTCGGATAAACCATACCGCTTGCATTTGTAATTACCTCTAGAACCACTTCATCAGACTTTGCGAAAGGATTTACTGAAGATTGCTGATTTGCACACCCAGAATTCAGTACAGAAACAATAAAAATTAAAATAAGGTGAATTCTCATAATTCTTTAGCAAAATGAAAGCTGTTGAACAATTGTTTTACCTCATCCCAATTCCCCCTCAATTTTCAAGTTAAAGAATTAAGTTTTTTGCGCTTTTTCGAGCTCTCGCCATGTGGTTGGATGGCTTCCGTCGTCGAGCCTGACCATTGAGATCGCTCCCGGAGCTGGACAAACCAGATAGCAGAGATTGCAGCCGACGCATTCGTGTTCGTCCACGATCGGGTAGCGCAAGCCGTTGACCTCTGTAAAATCTATGCATTGGTGCGCGCCGTCTTCGCAGGCGATGTGGCAGAGATTGCAGCGAATGCAGTTTTCGTAATTAACGCGGGCGACGGTTTTGTAATTCAAATCGAGCGCGCCCCAATCGGTCACGCGCGGAACGCTTTTGCCGATAATGTCGTTAACGCTTGCAAAGCCTTTTTCGTCGAGATAATTGTTCAAACCGTCGATCATATCTTCGACGATGCGGTAACCGTAATGCATAACGGCTGTGCAGACCTGAACGTTTGAAGCGCCCAAAAGCAGAAATTCCACCGCGTCGCGCCACGTATTGATGCCGCCGATGCCGGAAATCGGAATATTAAATTCCGCGTCACGCGCGAGTTCGGAAACCATATTGAGTGCAATCGGTTTGACGGCTGTTCCGCAATAACCGCCGTGCGCCGCCATTCCGTTGACGTTCGGGTGCGGAATCATCGTGTCGATGTCAACGCCCATCACGGAATTTATCGTATTTATCAGCGAAACGGCATCTGCGCCGCCGCGCGCTGCGGCTCGTCCGGGCGGGATAATACTCGTCACGTTCGGCGTCAGCTTAACTATCACGGGCAGGTTCGACACTTCCTTGACCCATTCAGTGACCATGCAGGTGTATTCGGGAACCTGTCCCATCGCCGCGCCCATTCCGCGTTCGCTCATTCCGTGCGGACAGCCGAAATTCAATTCAAAACCGTCAGCGCCCGTGTCCTGCGCTTTTTTTACAATTTCGTGCCAGGCTTCGCGCTTCGATTCGACCATCAAAGAGACGATAACTGCGTTGTTCGGATATTTCTTTTTGCACTCGTAAATCTCTTTCAGATTCACATCGAGCGGTCTGTCGGTAATCAGTTCGATATTATTCAAACCGATCATCCGGCTTGCGCCGTTGTCCAGAGAAGCCAGCCGCGAGCAGACGTTGACGATCGGCTCGCCCAAAGTCTTCCAAACAGCGCCGCCCCAACCCGCGTCAAATGCCCGCTCGACCATCGAACCCATATTCGTCGGCGGAGCGGATGCCAGCCAGAACGGATTCGGCGATTTTATTCCCGCAAAATTTACACTTAAATCTGCCATAATTTTAACTCCAAGAAAATCAGCTATATGATTTCACGCCTAAATCTTCCGCCGGAATCGCCGGTTCATCGTAAGCGGCGGGCGTAATTAAAGACATTTCGCCGTGAATCTTTTCGATAAACGGAATCTTTGCGCCCGCGAATTCGACTTTTTCGCCGGTTAAAGAAAAATGAATGCCTTGCGCGGCGAGCTTTCCGGTTTGCGCGGCATCAACCGCTTCGCGCCCGCCGTTGACGCAGTCGCCGCCCGCGAAAATGCGCGGATTTGTCGTCTGCATCGTTTCGGTGTTGACCAGAACGCGACCTTTCTCGTCGAGTTCGACGCCTTGAATCTGCGACAAAAACGCGACGCTTTTTTGCTGCCCGATCGCTTTTATAACCATATCGCACGGGATTTCAAACGCGGTTCCGTCGATCGGTTGACCGTTTTCGGTTTTCACGCACCGCAGTGCGGCAACCGATTCGCCGCCGATGATTTCGACGGGCGCTGTGTTCCAGTAAAATTCGACGGCGTCTTTTTTCGCCAGGTCGTATTCGTATTGATACGCGGAAATATCTCGTTCGGTGCGTCGATAAATCATCATCACGCGCTCGGCGCCTAATCTTTTCGCCTGCGTGACGGCGTCGATCGCCGTGTTGCCGGCGCCGATGACCGCAACGGTTTTACCGAGCGGAACTGTTTTCCAATCGCGCGTTTTGATGCGTTCGATAAAATCGAGAGCGTCCATCACGCCGCTTAAGTTTTCGCCTTCGATGTTTAACCTGTTGGTTGCGCCCAAACCGATGGCGAGAAAAATCGCGTCGTGCTGCGTTTGCAAATCTTCGAGCGAAACGTCGCGCCCGATTTCCGTATTTAATTTGAATTGAACGCCGAGCCGCTCGACCATTTTCGCTTCGTCAACCGAGACGCGCTGCGACATTTTATATTCCGCCATCGCGTATGTATCCAAGCCGCCGGGAAGCGGTTTTCGCTCGTAAATCGTCACGGCGTAACCGAGACGCGCCAGATAAGTCGCGCACGAAAGCCCGGCTGGACCAGAGCCAATAATGCCAATGGACTTTCCGTTCGGCACGCCGGCGCTAAAAACGTCGCGCTCGCTGCGCATTACGAAATCGGTCGCGTAACGCTGCAACCTGCCGATCTCGATCGGTTTCGCCATCAAAGTTTTCTCGACACACGCGCCTTCGCACAAAACCTCGACCGGGCAAACGCGAGCGCAGGTTCCGCCGATCGGGTTCGCGTCGAAAATCACGCGAGCCGATCCCAAAAGATTTCCCGAAGCGATTTTCTTGATAAACGAAGGCACGTCGATATGTGTCGGGCAAGCATGCACGCACGGAGCGTCGTAACAATAAACGCAGCGATTCGATTCGAGAACCGCCTCCGCTTCATTCAAAGCAGGCGCTATCTCGCGAAAATTGCGCTCGATTTGTTCGATATTCAATGGCGATTCATGGATTAATGACATAAATTTTTTATTTTAGCCGCGGATTAACGCGGACGGACGCGGATTAAAAAAAAGACAGATATAAATCAGGTAAAAGCAATTAAATAAAATATCAATAAAGAATCTTATTGTTCTTAAAGTTAAAAGAAATCAAACTCCGATCCGCGCCTCTCCGCATTAATCCGCGGCTAAGTTCCCTTTTTTCTGCGGCTAAAATATTTCTTAATCCGCCACGATTTGACCGTAAGCGTCCGGTCGGCGGTCGCGGAAAAACTGCCATGTGTTGCGAACCTCGCGAATCATATCCATATCGAGATCAGCGACAACCAGCTCGTCTTTATCGCGTGAAGCCTCGGCGATGATTTGCCCGCGCGGGTCGCAGAAATAGCTCTGACCGTAAAATTCGCCGATATTCCAAGGCGCTTCCGTGCCGACGCGGTTGATCGCGCCAACGAAATAACCGTTGGCGACGGCGTGCGCGGGCTGTTCGAGTTTCCAGAGATATTCCGAAAGACCCGCAACGGTCGCCGACGGGTTAAAGATAATTTCCGCGCCGTTCAAGCCCAAACATCTGGCGCCTTCGGGAAAATGGCGGTCGTAGCAGATGTAAACGCCGATGCGCGCAAAAGCCGTTTCAAATGTCGGGTAACCCAAATTTCCCGGACGAAAATAAAATTTCTCCCAGAATCCGGGATTGACGTGCGGAATATGCGTCTTGCGATATTTGCCAAGGTATTTTCCGTCCGCATCGATCACCGCCGCCGAATTGTAGTAAACGCCCGCGATTTCTTCCTCGTAAATCGGCACGATCAAAACCATTCCATATTCACGGGCAACATCCTGCATCATCTTGACGGTCTTGCCGTCGGGAATTTTCTCGACCGCTTCATACCATCGCGTCTGCTGTTCGGCGCAAAAATACGGCGTCGTAAAAATCTCCTGGAAACAAAGCATCTGCACGCCTTGCCGCGCCGCGTCTTCGACCATTTTCATCTGGTTTTCGACGTTCGCCCGTTTTATTTCCTCAATCGGCGCATCCGTCGGCGCGACGTTGTGCGCTTGAATAAGACCGCATTTGATAATTCTCGACATAATTTTTCTCACTTAAAATATTTCTCAGGTTTGTTGATAGTTAGTTCCTGTTATTTTACATTTTTCGCAGAAATGAAAATAGTAAATTCCTTCGCCGTATTCTTCGACATCTTCCATATCAATTTGTCCGATATATCGCATTTTTTGATTGCACTTTGGACAATTCAAATAATCCGCATCCTGCACCCAAGTCGGATAGCCGCCGATTTGCGATTTACTTATTACGATAAATTGGCTGATGGTAAATTCAGGTTTTCTTGCTTCATCAGTAATAATTAAAATATTCTCTTTTATTTTTCTCGCTTGTAATTCAAATCTGTCGAAATGCTCCCATTTTTTGTTGGCATCGTGCCAATGCTCATTGCCTTCA
>JAOAPX010000089.1 GCA_025463125.1 Acidobacteriota bacterium
ATTTCTTTTTCACAAAATATTTAATTATTCCGTAGATGCTAATCAGCACCCAGAAAAATTCTACGATGAACGCGGAAAAATTAAAATTGAAGATGAGCGAAACTATGATCAGGCTCGCGCCGACGGCATTAAGTAGGGAATAGGTTAAACTTTCGCTGCGAATTTTACCGAGCTGAAGCGCCACATATGTCAAAATTATTAAAGCGACGCCGAGCGAGCCGACGAGATCATACCAGGAGGCGTAATTCATAAGAAACGTCTAATAAACAAAAACCGTTTTATATATTTATCTGTTCTAGTCTAAGGTCACTTCATGAGCATATTTGCCGACGAATCCGTCAGCGCCGACAGCCCAGACCGCGTTTTTACCTTTCGCCCGCACCGCATTCAGATTTTTATTTCCGTGCGGGAAATACTTCCAGTTTTTTCCACCGTCGAAAGAAAGTGCGAAACGAGTCGAGCCGACTGCTATGAGCATCTTTCTGTTAATAAAAGCGACACCTGAAAAATAGCCGCTCAAGCCGTTGGCTAAATTCCACGTTTTTCCGCCATCCAAAGTAAAAGCTGAATTATTGTTTCCTGCATCGGGCTTTTCGTAGTTTCCGCCGACGATTACGCCATTTTTACCGTCAAACATTGCTATCGAAAAAATTCCGCTGCCCGAAGTTCCTTTTACGATGGGCGTATCGGCGACAGACCAGCTCAAGCCGCGATCGGTCGAGCGAAAAACGCGCGCGTCGCTGCCGCCGGAAACGAGATAAACGTCCGTTTTGCCGTTTGTAATCAGGCAGGTTCCGCTCGCCGCAAACGCCGCTTCGCCTTGTTTGGCGCTCGGCATTTTGTCGTTCGGCAATGCGTTCCAGCTGCGCCCGCCGTCCGCGGTCGAAATCAAATGATATTTACCGTCAACCGGGTCTGACATCGCGATGCCGTTGTTCTCATCCCAAAAAGCGATGGCGTCGAAAAACGCTTTCGGGTTCGCGTTCTTAAATTGCATTTGCCACGTCGCGCCGCCGTCCGCGGTTTTATAAATCCTTGAATTTTCGCCTTCTCCGATGCTCAAAAGATAAGCCGTCTGCGCGCCGAAAGCTTCGACGTCGCGAAAGTCCAGTTTTTCCGCGCCCGGAACCGTTCCGACCGTCCACGTTTTCCCGCCGTCGATCGTTCTTAAATAAGTTCCGCCCGTTCCGCTCGCCCAGACGACGTTTTTACCTGCGACGCTCAAACCGCGCAAACTCGCTTTGGTTTCAACCGCTTGCCTTTGCCACTGCGCGTTTGCGTTTATAATCGAAAGCGCGAAAACCGCAAATAAAAACAATGCCGCCTGATAAAACTTTGATTGGATTTTCATGGGTTTTTATGGATTTTCAGAATTTTTAATAAACCATACGTGTTTTTATCGTTCCGCGCACTTCCTTTAAAATCTCGAATGCTTCTTTTGAAAGTTCGGTGTCGATGTCCAGGATTACATAACCGATCTCGTCGTTTGTTTTCAGATATTGACCTGTAATATTGATGTTTTTCGCCGATAATTTCGAGTTGATTTCGCCCAGAACGCCGGGAATGTTCTGGTGAATATGCAGAATGCGGTGCGTCGAATCCTGCGGCGGCAGATTCAGCTCGGGAACCGTGTGCGAGCCGTTCGACGTGCCGAGCTCCAGATAATTTATCAGTTTTGACGTCACGTCCAAGCCGATATTCGCCTGCGCTTCTTCGGTCGAACCGCCGATGTGCGGCGTTAAAATTACATTCGGCAGATTCCGCAAAACGGTTGAAAACTCATCTCCGTTTTTCTCGGGTTCTTCCGGGAAAACGTCGATTGCCGCGCCCGCGATTGCTCCGCTGTCGAGGTGTTTTTTCAAAGCGTCGAGATCGACGACGTCGCCGCGGCTGTAATTGATGAAAATGCTTCCCGGACGCATCGCCGAAAGCGTTTCTTCATTTATCATATTGCGAGTCGAGGCGTCCGAAGGCACGTGCAGCGTGACGATGTCGGATTGCTGCAAAAGCTCGTTTAAATCGCGAATCTGTTTGGCGTTTCCGTGCGGCAGCTTTGTCACAACGTCGTAATAAACGACGTTCATGCCCATCGCCTCAGCCATCACCGAAACCTGCGAGCCGATATTGCCGTAGCCGACGATGCCGAGCGTTTTCCCGCGCAGCTCAAAGCTCCCGGTCGCGTCTTTCATCCAGACGCCTCGATGCGCCGCCGCGTTTTTGTCGATAATCTTGCGAATTAAAATCACGGATAACCCGATAACCAGCTCGGCGACCGAGCGCGTATTCGAATAAGGCGCGTTGAAAACGGCGATGCCTTTATTCGTCGCCGCTTTCAGATCGACCTGGTTTGTCCCGATGCAGAACGCGCCGATCGCTAAAAGCTTGTCGGCGTTTGCAATGACATTTTTCGTAACGTGCGTTTTCGAACGAATGCCCAAAATATGAACGCCTTTAATTTCCTCGATTAAATCGGCTTCGCTCAATGCGCCCGAAATCCTTTTTATTTCCGCGTACCCGCTTTGTTTCAATTCTTCGACCGCTGAACTGCTGATGTTTTCGAGCAACAAAATTTTAATTTTATTTCGTGGATAAGATGTTTGCGTAGTTTTCATAAAAAAGTGATTATAACAAAAAAACGAGAGCGGAAAATCGCCCTCGTTCACTTTCTTTTCAACAAGTAAGAACTTTACCGAATTACATATGAATGGTTAAGTCGTGAACGCCTTCGGCGGCTTCCATTATTGATTCGGAAACGGTCGGGTGCGCGTGGATGACTCTGCCGAGTTCGTCGGCGGTTGTTTCAAGCGCCATTGCGACGCAGGCTTCGGCTAAGAGTTCGGTCGCGTGCGGTCCGATGATGTGAACGCCTAAAACCTCGTCGTATTTTTTCTCGGAAACGATTTTAACGAAACCGTCGGTTTCGCCCAAAATTCTGGCTTTGCCCGAAGCCGAGAAAGGGAATTTGCCGACCTTTACGTCGTAGCCTTCTTCGCGCGCTTTGGCTTCGGTTAAACCGACCGAGGCGACTTCCGGATCGCAATACGTGCAGTTCGGCACCAGGCGCATATTGATCGGTTCGACTTTTTTGCCCGCGAGTTTTTCGACGACCAGGATGCCTTCTTTCGACGCCAGATGCGCGAGCCAGGGCGTCGCGATAACGTCGCCGATGGCGAAAATGCCGGGCTCTGCGGTTTCGCAGTATTCGTTGACTTCGACCGTTCCGCGTTCGCTGACTTTTACTTTCGTGTTTTCCAAGCCCAAGCCTTCGAGAAACGGCATTCTGCCGACAGCGACGAGAAACATTTCGGCTTCGAACGAGACTTCCGCGCCTTTATCGTTTTTGCCGGTCGCTTTTACGCCCGATTTTGATTTCGTCAGTTTTTCGAGCTTGATGCCGGTTTCGACTTTGATTCCTTGTTTTTTGAAGCTGCGGGCGAGTTCCTTGGAAACTTCTTCGTCTTCGACCGGAACTATTCTAGGCATAAATTCGACGACCGTCGTCTGGCAGCCGAAGCGGGCGTAAACGGACGCGAATTCGACGCCGACCGCGCCCGAGCCCATCACGATCATTGATTTCGGCACGCGATCGAGTTCTAAAATCTGATCGGAATTGACGACCTGTTTGCCGTCGGTTTCAAAGCCCGGGAACGGCTTGACGACCGAACCGGTGGCGATAATGATGTTTTTCGTTTCGATTGTTTCTTTTTTGCCGTCGGCTTTGGTTACTTCGATTTTTCCTTTGCCGACGATTTTACCGAAACCGTTAAAGACCGTAACTTTATTTTTCTTCATCAAATAAGTTACGCCGGCAGCGTTTTTATCGACGATCGTGCTTTTGCGTTTCTGCACCTGAGCCCAATCGTATCCGAGGTTTTCGATCTTGATGCCGTGTTCGGCGAAGTGTCCGGCTTTATCGTAAAGGTGTGCTGATTGTAAAAGAGCTTTGGTCGGAATACACCCGCGCAAACCGCACGTTCCGCCGAGTTTTGCGTCCTTTTCTTTTTCGATAATCGCTACTTTGAGCCCGAGCTGCGCGCCGCGAACGGCGGCGACATAGCCGCCCGGTCCGGCGCCGATAATAGTTATGTCAAATTGTTCTGCCAATGTTTTATCTCCGTCTATTAAATTTATTGTCGAATACTAAAAAAGATATTATAAGAAGTTAAATCATTTCAAGCTAGTTGCGGCGACAAGCTCTTGCGGTAAACTATGAAAACTATGGAACATTCAAAAGAATTTTTGGAAATTGCCGAAGACGCTAAAAATCGTGTAAAGGAAATCACGGTCGCCGAAACCTTAAAGAAAATCGCGGACGGCGCCGTTTTGATCGACGTACGCGAAGACAACGAGTTTGCCGCGGGACACGCCGAAAACGCGGTGCATCTCGGACGCGGCGTAATCGAGCGCGACATCGTCGGCAAGTTTCCCGATAAAGAAACCGAACTCGTTCTTTACTGCGGCGGCGGTTATCGTTCAGCGTTAGCCGCTGTCAATTTGCAGAAAATGGGCTATACAAACGTTTACTCAATGGCTGGCGGTTGGGCGGCATGGACTAATGCGAACGCTTTGCGACAGCTTGATTAACAGAGAGGGGCGCATTTACACTTTCATCTGCATTGACGTCAGCGGAATTATCCTCAAACTCTATTTTTGCAGTTCACTGGCGATCAGCGCTCTTAAATCGGGTTCGCTGAAACGCGCCAGTCTTCTGCCGTTGACGAAGAAGGTCGGAGTTTGACGAACGCCGAGCGTGCGACCGTCGCGCAAGTCGCGTTCCAGTTTTTGCTGGTAGCGATTTTCGCGGATCGCGGCGTTTATTTTTTCTAAATCCAGATTCAATTCCATCGCGTACTTTTCAAACAAAGCTTCGATGTCGGGTTTCGCAGCCGTCGCCGGCGCTCCGTGGCGTTCGCCCCATTGAGACTGCCTCTGGAAAAGGAGTTCCTGCATTTGCCAGTATTTGCCTTGTTCTCCGGCGGCTTCGGTAAGCGTTGCGGCGCGCAGAGAATTCGGATGAAGCGGCATATAGCGAACGACCAGACGGACTTTGCCGTCGAAATCCTTCAAAATCTTTTTGACGACCGGACCGAACGCGGCGCACGATTCGCATTCCGGATCTAAAAATTCGACTAACGTGACGGGCGCGTCAGCCGCGCCGAGCGTCGGGCTGTCCGGGCGGACGAGCGTTTCGGCGGGAATTGCCGAATTGCCCGTACTTGCGCCGCCCGTCACAGGAACGCTTTGAACCGAGTTTCGATAATAGCTCGCGCCCACGACCGCGCCGATAACGACGACGACGACAATCGCGGCTAAAATTTTGATTTCTTTACTCATAAAACTAAAAAATTATTTCGTTGGTTTATAAAACAGCAGGCACAGATTAATGCAGATGAAAGCCGTCAGCGACATCAGCGGTATCGTGATGAATCCGAGCCATTCGATTTGCACCGAAGTGCAGGAAATTCCCTGCGTGCAGGGCGTAATGCTGTCGGGGATAAACCCGTAATACAGCAGATTATGATAAATCGCAATCGCCATTCCGGTTAAGGAAACGGGCAAAGCGTAATATTTCATTTTCGGATCGCGCAAAACGATGCCTGCGGCGATGATTAAAACCAGCGGATACATCGCAATCCGCTGATACCAGCACAAAACGCACGGCGGCAGCTGCATCACCTCGCTGAAAAAAAGACTGCCGACCGTCGCTACCAGAGCGATGATCCAAGCCGCATAAGCCGGAATTTTAAACTGTTTTGTTTCCGAATTTTCCATTTTTGGTAATTTTACACGGTTTGGATGCGAAAAGGCGACTGCGGCAAATTAATTGAAATTTTGGAAGCCGGACTTCCGCCCGCCCGTCCAAAAAACGCGAAATCGAAACTCGCAGTTAGCGAGAAGTCAAACTTTGCCCCCAAAGTCGCGTTTCCGGCAATGAATTGATAGACTTACGAAGAGCAAATTTCGGGAGAGCCGCACGAGCGGCTGAGATTCGCCTGTTACTGGCGTTATCCTTTGAACCTGCTACGGTTAATACCGACGAAGGGAGAAAAATAATGAGTGAAAATATTGAGATAATTGAAAAAAAAGAAAAAACCAGCGATCAGGTAAAACTGCCCGCTTCGCGTAAAATCTACGTCGAGACAAACGGTTCGACAATCAATCAGCATAAACACAATCTGAAAGTTCCGTTCCGGGAAATATCTTTGAGCCCGTCGAAGGATTTTGACGGGAAATTGGAAGAAAATCCGCCGGTTCGCGTTTACGATACGAGCGGCGTCTGGACTGACCCCACGCAAAAATGCGACGTGCGCGAAGGCTTGCCGCAATTGCGGCGCGAATGGATTACGGCGCGCGGCGACGTCGAAGAATACACCGGGCGCGAAATTTTGCCGCAGGACAACGGTTATTTAACTCGCGGCGCGGAAGAAATCGCCAAAATCAAAGATCAGGGAAAATTGGAAGAATTTCCCGGTTTGAAACGCGCGCCGCTTCGCGCGAAAGCCGGAAGCTGCGTGACGCAGATTCATTACGCGAGAAAAGGCGTCATCACGCCTGAAATGGAATACGTCGCGATTCGCGAAAATTTAGGTCGGCAGATCGCGTTTGAAGCGATGCAGGCGGGGCTCGAAAACGATCGTTCGTCGCTTTACCACCAGCACGCGGGCGAATCGTTCGGCGCGTCCGTCCCGAAATTCGTCACGCCGGAATTCGTCCGCGATGAAGTCGCGCGCGGTCGGGCGATTATTCCCGCAAATATCAATCATCCCGAAAGCGAGCCGATGGCGATCGGGCGGAATTTTCTCGTGAAAATAAACGCCAATATCGGAAATTCGGCGATTGCGTCTTCGATCGAAGAAGAAGTAGAAAAAATGCGCTGGGCGACGCTCTGGGGCGCGGATACGGTGATGGATCTTTCGACGGGCAAAAATATTCACGCGACGCGCGAATGGATTTTGCGAAATTCTCCGGTGCCGATCGGAACCGTGCCGATTTATCAGGCGCTCGAAAAAGTAAATGGTAAAGCTGAAGAACTGACGTGGGAAATTTATCGCGACACGCTTATCGAACAAGCCGAGCAGGGCGTCGATTATTTCACGATTCACGCCGGAGTTCGCCTGCCGTATATTCGCCTGACCGCTAAGCGCACGACCGGAATCGTTTCGCGCGGCGGCTCGATTATGGCGAAATGGTGTCTCGCGCATCACGAAGAAAGTTTTCTTTACACGCGATTCAGAGAAATTTGCGAGATTATGCGCGCCTACGACGTTTCGTTTTCTTTAGGCGACGGTCTGCGTCCCGGCTCGATTGCAGACGCGAACGACGAAGCGCAGTTCGCCGAACTCGAAACGCTCGGGGAACTGACGAAAATCGCCTGGGAAATGGATTGCCAGACGATGATCGAAGGTCCGGGGCACGTGCCGATGCATCTTATCAAGGAAAATATGGACAAGCAGCTCGCGGTTTGCGGCGAAGCTCCGTTTTACACTTTGGGACCCTTAACGACCGACATCGCGCCCGGCTACGATCATATTACTTCGGGAATCGGCGCGGCGATGATCGGCTGGTTCGGCTGCGCGATGCTCTGCTACGTGACGCCGAAAGAACATCTCGGGCTGCCGAACAAACAGGACGTGAAAGAAGGCGTTATCACATACAAGCTCGCGGCGCACGCGGCGGATTTGGCGAAAGGTCATCCGGGCGCGCAGTATCGCGATAACGCTTTATCGAAAGCCCGTTTCGAGTTTCGCTGGGAAGACCAGTTCAATCTCGGACTCGATCCCGAAAAAGCTAAAGAATTCCACGACGAGACGCTTCCGGCGGAAGGCGCAAAACTGGCGCATTTCTGCTCGATGTGCGGACCGCATTTCTGCTCGATGAAAATCACGCAGGACGTGCGCGAATACGCCGCTAAAGAAAACATCGAAGAAGAAAAAGCACTGGCTGCGGGAATGGCGGAAAAATCCAGAGAATTTTCGGCAAAGGGCGGCGAAATCTATCACGGCAACGTTCCCGAAGGCGCGAAAGA
>JAOAPX010000142.1 GCA_025463125.1 Acidobacteriota bacterium
TTTGCCAACCGGTCGTATTCGGGTTTAACTACCTGATAACAATCGCAGGCAAAATCTTCCAATCCTTCGCGGTCAATAATGGTTATTTTGCCGCGCGCGTATTTAATAAATCCGCCCCCCTGCAAAAGTATAGCGGTATTTGTCACTGACGGGCGATTGGTTCCCAGCATAACAGCCAGAAAATCCTGCGTTAAAGTCAATGTGTTCGACGAGGAGCGATCGTGGCACATCAGCAGCCAGCGCGATAATCTTTGTTCAATAACATGTATACGATTACAAAGCGCAGTCTGACTGATCTGCATTATCAATGCGTGTATGTATTTCAATACTATGTCGTGAAATACGCCGTTTTGTTTGAACTCTTTTCTGATTTCCTCTGCTTTTATTCGTAAAGCGAAGCCCTGAAGCTGAATAATACATTCGTTCGGAGTTGAATCAAGTCCCATCAGAACAGCTATTCCGACAATTCCTTCGCTACCGATTACACCTACTTCGGCGCTTGCACCGTCTGGCGTTGTAGCGATAACCGAAGACATTGCATCTTCCGGGAAATAAACGTATTTAATCCGCTCGTCAGGATGATAAAGAACTTCACCGAGCGGCAGTTCAACGCGTTCAAGATGCGGATGCAGCCGTTCGTATTCTTCAGCTGGCAGAGCGTTCAAGATATGATTTTTGGTAGAAAGACGTGTTTGTAATTTATCGTGCATTAGGTTTCTCCTTTTTTGAGCCTTGCTTGTGAACACAGCAAACGGCAAAGGAGATAGTCGTTAGTTATAACCTACTGTCGAAGATTGGATTCTCAAAAGAACAATTTAATTTACTGATGGTTATTATAACACAGGCTGATAGTTAAGCTGTTTTGAATAAAACGGCGAATTTAGCTGTCAAACTATTTCACTGCATCTTTTCCTGGCATGAACTTTCCGCCTGGCAGTCAACTTGCTTTGATTTAGAAGTTGCCTGACTGTTTCTGAAAATCTGTCAAGGTCGTTCGGTTTAACAAGATAGTCAGAAGCGCCTGATAAGATTGCCATTTTGCGGTCAACATCCCGAGCCAGTGCGCTGAAAAACATAATCGGAGATTGTTTATCAGATTGACGAATCCTGCTGCACAAATCTATACCCGTCATATCAGGCAACCGGTTATCGAGAATATAAAGGTCGAACGATTCCTGCTCTAAATAATTAAGAGCCTCTGCTGCCGAATAAGCGAATTTTACTGCACAGCTATAATCATCCTGTCTCAGCATCCAGCTGATCAATTCACAGGTGTCTTTATCGTCATCGACGCATAGAATACGGTGATAATTCGACATAACATCGCCTCAAAAGTTTTCTATTCTTTATGATAAAAAGGGGTAAAAGGATAGGCAGGTTTATTTCGTTAATAAACCTGCTCAAAGCTACAAACCTATCGACCTAAAAGCCCATCAATTTGGAATAATAAAAATTATATTCCAGGTAAATATTAAAGTCTGTAATTCATCTTACTTAATGAAAAAGAAATTAAGTTAAGTTGGATTTATTGAAAAGGATGAATCAGCGGATTTGATGAATGTCTCAAAAAGGGTGGTTTTGAGCCCGAAAGGATCGAGTGTTTTATCTAGACAATGCTCTGTATTGTACTCACAAAAGGAATAGTTTTTTACCGCAAGAATGCAGTTTTAAGTATTCACACTGAGCTTGCTGTACAACAGCAAACGTTACAATTTAATTTGAAGCAAAAGATATTCTGAAATTGAAAACGTACCTTTCGGCGTACTTTTCAGTTTTACAACTAAAAATAATGAATGTTAGGTTATTTGTGAAAATGTTGATTTTATCGAGCGAAGGCGAGTATGCCGGAGGACGGACTCGAACCGTCATGGGATTGCTCCCGCCAGATTTTGAGTCTGGTGCGTATACCAATTTCGCCACTCCGGCATAAATTTTCAAACTAATCCGGTCGGACAAGCCTTTTCCGTCAGCTTTATCTTAAGAAAAACTTCGGCGTATTTACCGCCTCGGGCTTTCCAAGGCAAAGACGAATTTATATGAAAACACGAAGAAGCTATATTTTCAAGTGAAGAATTAAAAAGTAAAGTTATTAAAGCGGGTTTACGTTTATTTAATTCCGACTACCATAGAATCCGGACCGATCAGATGCTCGACGCGGGTTTCCTTAAACCCGGTTTCGCGCATCCATTTCCGGCAATCGGCTCCGGTGTAATCGAATCCGCCCGGCGTTTCAATCAGCATATTCAAACTCATTAAAAGCCCGAGCGCGTTTTCGCGCCGCTCATCGTCGATCAAGGCTTCATACACAATTAAAGCGCCGCCTTCCGGCAAAGCGTCGTAAGCCTTTTTGAGCAGCATCATTTTTTCTTCCATATTCCAATCGTGCAGAATATGTCCCATGATGATTACATCGGCATGAGGTATTATATCGCGAAAAAAATCTCCGGGCTGAAATTTTACGCGGTCGCTCAGATTGTTTTCTTCGACATACGCTTCGAAAATCGGGCTGACTTTGGGCAGATCGTATCCGCTGCCGGTCAGGTGTTTGTGAGCGAGCGCAAGCTGAACCGGCACAGCGCCCTGCGCGCAGCCGACATCGACGAACGTTTTGTAATCGCGCCAGGGGAATTTTTGCGCGATAGCCCGCGCCGCGCCGAGACTTATGCCGGTCATCGCCTTGAGAAAACCTTCGAGACGGGCTGCGTCGGCGTAAACGGCTTCGAAAAGATTGCCGCCTGATTTAGCTTCGTTCTGCGGTTTTCCGGTTTGCAGCGCTTCGGTCAGAGATCCCCAGAACGGGTACAATCGCAGATTCGCCATTTCGAGCATTCCGCCGATATACGTAGCTTTTTCGCGGTCTAAAAAGGCACCGGCTTCCGGAGCGTTTGTGTAAACGTTTTTATCGTCGCGTTCGAGCATTCGCAGCGCGACGAGCGCGTCGAGAAAATCTCGAGCCGCGCGCGGATGCAGTTTTAATTTCTCGCCGATGGTTTCAACGGTGCCCGGGTTTTGTGCCAATTCAGTAAAAAGGTCGAGCTCAATTGCGCTCAAAAGCGTTTTCGAAGCCCAGAATCCTAAGCCGAGCTGCATAATTGCGTCAGGCGAAACTTGTTTTATGAGATTTTTTTTAGTCGTCATGAGATTGTCCCCCGGTAATTTGATTTAAGAAGCTTTGCAGGCTTCTACTCACTAACGCGCATTCGGAAGGGGAAAAATGTCACGACGTTTCGGCGTTATCAATAATGCGGAACCGCCAGGTTTTTAAAAAGAAATAAAAACTTGCCAACAATGTTAAATTCGCCTTGAAAATAAACCGGTATATTTATTAAACTAGTGCGGCTGGCAAAATTCACGCAATACGACACGCCCACAAAACCCGACTTTTTTGCACCGAAACGGAGAACAAAATGCAATCGAACGCGCCCGAAAGAGGCAATATTTACGTTATTTTGGTTATTATTTTACTTCTGATCTCGACAAATTTCGTTAAAATCATCTATTAAGCAAAATGAATCGAACGCGCCGGTTTGTTTCAGAGGCGTTTGAAAAACCGGAGAAGCGGAAAAGTAAGAAATCAATTAACAATTAAATTGTATTAAGCGGCAGCCGGAGCGCATTTTTTTCGCTTACTTTTCTCCGACTCTGCCGCTCAGATTAGCCACGACCGCGACCAGTTCAGCCGGTTCGATCGGTTTCGGAAGATGAATCTGAAATCCCGCGCGAAGCACGCGCATCCGGTCTTCGGCTCGCGCATAAGCCGTCAGCGCCGCGGCGGGCGTTTTCCCGCCTTTATCTTCAGGCAAAGCCCTGATCTTTTTGATTAACGAATAGCCGTCTTCGCCGGGCATGCCGATATCGCTCAAAATCACGTCGGGGCGCGTTTCCTGCAAAGATCGCCAGGCGTCGGCGGCGGAATTGACAGCCGTTACTTTCGCGCCGCACTTTTCGAGCACGGTCTTAATCAGCGTGAGCCCGTCTTCTTCATCATCGACAACCAGAATATGCAGATCCTGAAGCTCGGGTTCGCATTCGAAAGCGAGATTTTTGTCGGCGGTCGGATGCTCGCGGTCGGTATTGTTTTTCGAAGGCATTTCGATCGAGCGGATCGCGATCAAAGGAAGCTTTATCGTAAACGTCGCTCCTTGATTTTCGCCTTTGCTTTCGGCTTCGACGGTTCCGCCGTGCATTTCGACCAGATGCCGGACGATCGCCAAGCCGAGCCCGAGCCCGCCGTATCTCCTGGTGCTCGCAGAATCGGCTTGCCGGAAACGCTCGAAAATATAGGGCAAAATGTCTTCGGGAATTCCCATTCCCGAATCTGAAACAATGATTTCTATATGAGAATTGATGCGTTCGAGCCGGATTTGCACGCGCCCGCCTTTCGGCGTGAACTTTATCGCGTTTGAAAGCAGATTCCAGATTACCTGCTGCAGGCGATCCGGGTCGCCTGAAATCATACTGCCGCCCGAATCGAGCACCGACTGAATGCGGATTTCTTTGGCTGAAGCGGCTGGAACGATCGATTCGATTGCCGATTCGACGACCGAAGCGAGTTCTATCGGGCGCACTTCAAGCCGCAGTTTCCCGGAAATAATACGAGATACGTCGAGAATATCGTCGATCAGCTGTGCCTGAAGGTGCGTGTTTCGCTGAATGATTTCAATTGCTTTTTCACGGACTTCCGGGCTCATCTGAGTGTCGCCGAGCATTCGCGACCATCCGAGAATAGCGTTTAAAGGCGTTCGCAGTTCGTGTGAAAGCGTCGCGAGAAATTCGTCTTTGCTGCGATTGGCGGCTTCGGCATCGCGGCGCGCCTGCACCTGCTCGGTAATATCTATGCCGTGCGCGAAAATGCCGTAAACCGAGTCGTCCGATTCGAAAATCGGCTGGAAAGCAAAGTTGACGAAACGTTCTTCGAGCAATCCGTTCGGCACGCGCTGCAGCATAATGGGAATTTCATTGCCGATGTAAGGTTTTCCGCTGCGGAAAACATCATCGAGTATTTCGAAAAAGCCCTGACCGGCAACTTCCGGCAGCACTTCGCGAACGGGTTTCCCGATCGAATCCCGGTGACCGATAAGCTGTAGATATGCCGGGTTCGTCATCTCGAAAACGTGTTCCGGTCCGCGCAAAGTGGCGACAAAAGCAGGAGCCTGTGTAAATAAATACGCCAGCCTGAAGCGTTCCGTCTCGAGCTGCTTTAAAAGCCGTTCGCGTTCCAGTTCGGCGAGTTTGCGTTCGGTAGTATTGTTAAAAAGAATCGCGATTTTCCGGCTCGATTCTCCGCCGACGCGAAAACCGTAAACGTCAAACCAGCGATTCATCGCTTCAGAGCCTTCTTCGAAGCGCGCCGGTTCGCCCGTCAGCGCGATGCGCCCGTAAAGTTCGATCCAGCGTTCTTCGAAATTCGGAATAATTTCCCGGACGGTCTTTCCGCTCAGCGCTTCGGTTACCGGAATTCCGGTTAATTTTTCAAACGAGGGATTAACTTCTATAAAGCGATAATCGACGGGTTGATTTTCCCGGTCGA
Source organism: Acidobacteriota bacterium (assembly GCA_025463125.1). GTDB lineage: Bacteria > Acidobacteriota > Blastocatellia > Pyrinomonadales > Pyrinomonadaceae > SXVE01. The sequence goes on from JAOAPX010000142.1 coordinate 5,531, forward strand.
AAACCACCTCAATAATGCAGAAGCCTTCGTCTATCGAATTAAAAAGCGTTCGGTAGCGTTCGTTGCTTTCGTTTAACTGTTTTTTCGCTTGTTTTAATTCGGTGATTTCGCGAGCGATCTTCGAAGCGCCGACAATTTTTCCTTCGGGCGTTTTTATCGGCGATACGGTCAGTGAAATATCAATCAGCGTGCCGTCTTTTCTTTTGCGGACGGTTTCATAATGCTCGATGCGCTCGCCCATTCTGATTTGCCGCAGAATCTTCGGCTCTTCATTTTGATGATTTTCCGGAATCAGGATTATAATCGGTTTTCCGACCATTTCTTCCGCTGTATAACCGAAAATTCGTTCAGCGCCTTTATTCCAGCTGGTCACAATTCCGTCTAAAGTTTTACTGATAATGGCGTCTTCGGCTGATTCGATAATCGCCGAAAGCCATAAAGCTGATATTGAAGGATCCTGTATCATCATATCGGAAAATGTATTTTTCGGGTCGGCGATTTGCTGTCGGGAAGATTTTTGCCGGACATTATTTTTATTAAAACGCTTACCGGAACTTAACTTAATAAAATATCAATTATACCATACGGCATTCGAGCAAGGTTATTTTCCTCTTTCCCTCGGCAAACAGCGATACGAAAATAATAGAATTTCAAATAAAAGATTACCATTAAAGATTAACCGATATAAAGATTAATTAATATTAGGATAAATGAAAAATCCGAAGAAAAATTAGAATGTCGCGCGTCGCGCGGGCTTTTTGTTTTATCGAATGAACTTACAATCAAATTTAATAAAGAGTGAGTCGCCGGGCGTTTACAATCAGATCGTTTACACGACCGGCTACGCGGGCAGAGACGTCAGGGAATTGCCCGCGCTTTTAACCGCCCTTAACGCGATCCTGATCGATATCCGGTTTATGCCCGGCGACAGGCAGATTCAGTGGAAAAAAGATTACCTGAAATTGCTTCTAAAAGATCGTTACAGGCATATTCACGCTTTGGGCGACCGCGCCGATAAATCTACGGGAAAAGTTTTTATTCATAATCTGGCTTTAGGCTTGAGAATCATAACCGAATTGAAAGTGAATCTTCTCTTGATGTGCGAATGCAGAGACGCCTCCGGGTGTCACCGCGGAAAGATTATTGAAAAGTTAAAAGAAAAGGGCACTGAAACGCGGGAAATAAGCGATTGGACAAGCCCGTTTAACGGCTTATAATGTCGGTTTAGTTTGATTCCAATTGAAACGCGGGATAGATTTTCGATGAATATTTTAATCTTAAACAGCGGCAGTTCTTCGCTGAAATTTCAGTTAATCAATACAAGCGTTGAACGCATCGAGCGCAATACCGACGCGCGGTTGGCTCACGGCGTGATCGAGCGAATCGGCGGGATGGCGATTATCACGATGCAAGCCGAAGGAAAACCGCCCGTGCGTTTGACCGAACCGATTCGCGATGCGCGCGCCGCCGTCGAATACGTAATTCGCTGGATTTGTTCGGACAATGCAGAAATCGAAACTGTGAAAAGCGTCGCCGATATTCATGCCGCGGGACATCGCGTGGTTCACGGCGGCGAAAAATTTACGCGTTCGGTTTTGATTACCGAAGAAGTTTTGCGCGGCATCGAAGATTGTATCGAGCTGGCGCCGCTGCACAATCCGGCGAACATCAAAGGAATCGTGGCGGCGCGGGAAGTTTTCGGCAAAGGCTTGCCGCAGGTCGCCGTGTTCGATACGGCGTTTCATCAAACGCTGCCCGAACACGCATATCTATACGCTTTGCCTTACCAGCTTTACCGCCGCCATCGCATTCGCCGCTACGGTTTTCACGGAACTTCGCACAGGTACGTCGCTTATCGTTACCGCCAGATACGGAAACTCCGTCGCGAACAGGTTAATATCATCACTCTTCATCTGGGCAACGGATGTTCGGCGGCGGCTTTAAGGGGCGGCGATTCGGTCGATACTTCGATGGGGCTGACGCCGCTCGAAGGTCTGGTAATGGGAACGCGCTCCGGGGATTTCGACCCGGCGATAATTGATTTTCTTTCGGCAAAAGAAGGTTTGTCGGCGCAGGAAGTCGAATCTCTCGTTAACAAGCAATCCGGACTTTTAGGCATTTCCGGTTTGACCAACGATATGCGCGAGCTGCTCGACGAAGCGCGCGAAAACGGCGACCGCCGCGCCAACCTCGCGATTGAAATTTTCTGTTACCGCGTTCGCAAATATATCGGCTCTTACCTGGCGGCGATGAACGGGGCGGACGCGATCGTTTTTACAGGCGGAATCGGCGAAAACTCCGCGGAAATTCGCGAGAAAATCTGCGGCGGTTTAAGCTGGCTCGGCGTTGAACTGGACGCCGAAAGCAACTTGAGGCAAACCGGCGGACGAGAAGGCGTTATCAGCACCGATGATTCGCGCCTTGCCGCGTATGTTATTCCGACCAATGAAGAACTGCTGATCGCGCGCGATACGGTGCGCGTCGTCGAACACGTTCCGCAAAGATTTTAAGAACGCTTCGAACGATTAATTTGCTTAAAATTCGAGCCGCTCGCGCGGGTTAGAGTAAAAATTTTCGCGCATCTTACTCTTATATACTTAACTTTACAGCTAAAAAGCGGCAGCCTTGTAACGGCTGCCGCTTTATTTTCGCGTTTTTCATTTTTTCAAATAATATGTTTTTACCTGTTTCCCGCCTCATAAAAATCGACGTATTCGGCGAGCGCTTCTATGACGGTTTCGGGCGTTAAATCTTCTGCCGTCAGTTTGCTCTCAAAGCGAATGTTAAAACGCGAGCCCGATTGCAGGCGTTTTTCCTGAATTCGCTGTTTGGCTAATTCTTCGGCTGCGGCGGCTTCGGCTCGATTGCGGCGGTCTTCGCGCTGGCGTTCGCCGCGCAGTTCGTCGAGTTCTTCACGCATCCGCCGGCGTCTTCGCTCGTTTGTTTCATCTTTTATTTCTTTTTCGAGATTTTTCTCGCGCTGCGTTTTGATCGACGCGGGCACGTAAACCGACGAAGATGTTTCATCGCCTAAAGTTCCGTAACCGCCGCCGCCGAGCTGGAATTCGATATGTTTGTCTTTGACCTTGATTTTGGTGATCATAACGCGGTCGCCTTCTTCGACGCCGATGCCGAATGTTTTCAGGAGACTGCCGTACTTTCCGTAATCAATCGGCTGGTTTCTTTCGGGGTAAACGTTAATTCCGTCTTTTGTGGCGGGCATATCAATTTTTACTTCGACGCGTCTGCCTTCAAAAAACTGCTTTAAGTCCGCTTCGGTTTGCGCCGAGGCGAATGCGACCGACAATAAAACGACTGATGCCACAGTTAAAAAATTTCGTATGTATCTCACAATAAATTTCCTCTGAATTTATATTTTTAGATGTTTATATTTTTGTAATGCTTAAATGCTCGTTAGCAGTGCTGTTATAAATGCATGATGTTCTGCACAAAGCGGAGCCTTAACAAGCTGACTTTATCAGAGTCGCTTGCGTAATAAAGACGGAGATTGTCTCACGATTTGCCTTTATTAACAGCTTTCCGAGCAATATTTTATATTTTTTTATATTTTGGGAGATGTTTATTTGCTCTTTTGATTTTTCGCTGCGATTCGGAGCTTGAAAAAAAGCTGTCCGTGCCGTTGGATTTTTATCTTTTACGAATCGAAACAACTGGAAAATCAATTGTTTTCATCAAAATACGAAAAAAGAGTAACGAAAAAAGAGTAAATAGAGAGAATAAAAAAGAGGATAAAATTATGAATACGACGGCAAATTCTCAAATTATGCGCTGCCCGAAATGCGGCGCTAACAATCGCATCGCCGCAAATGCGCAAACCGGCGCGATTCCGGTTTGCGGGCGCTGCAAAACGCCGCTTGCGGCTGAAGCTCAGCCCGTAATTTTTACAGACCGAAATTTTGCCGCCGAAGCGGAAAAATCGGCGCTTCCGGTACTGATAGATTTCTGGGCAGCCTGGTGCGGACCGTGCCGGATTATCGCGCCGGTGATCGAACAGCTGGCAAAAGAACTCGGCGGAAAAGTTCGCGTCGGCAAACTCAATGTCGATGAAAATCAAATGACGGCGGCGCGTTTCCGCGTGCAAAGCATTCCGACCCTGCTCGTTTTGAAAAACGGCAGCGAGGTTGAACGGATAGTCGGCGTTCAATCAAAAGAAGCGATTCGGCGGCGTTTGGAAAAATATATGTAAAAAACGGTTTGATGCAACGGTTTATTTTACGAGGGCTTGAAATTGCGGGTCGCCGCGCACATTGTCTAAAAGCGGATCGACATTGACGAAAGAAAAACCGACGGCATGACTATCTTTGGCTTTTTTGAGCCATTCGATGCTTTTCGTTTTGTCATCGAGCAGCGCGTAGATAACTCCGATTTCGTAAGGCGTGATTTGTCCGAGTTGTTTGTCGCGCGTCAGTTTTTGAAGAATATTCAGCGCTTCTTTCTTATCGCCCACGGCAGCGAGAACGTGCGCCAGCTTGGCGCGGCTCGTCGGCGTATCGCCCGCAAACGCGGTTTCTTTTTTATAAACCGCCAAAGCTTCGTCAGCCATTCCTTTTTTCTCGTAATTCCATCGAAGGATGACGTGAGCGCCGACCGAAGACGGATCGATTTCCAGCGAACGATTAACCTGGGCAATCGATTCATCGTAAAGCCGCGCGATAAAAAGCACGTTCGCAACCGCATTGGTAATCACAGCCGAACGCGGCTCCAATTCTTCCGCCCGGCGCATAACGGTAATCGCTTCACTATGTCGACCGAGCGATGAAAGCAGAAAAGCGTACCATTGATGCGCGGTCGCGTAGTTCGGTTTCAGGGCGATGGCGCGGCGAAATTCCTCTTCCGAGCTTTGATAATCTTTCTCGAAGTGAAATTTGATAAACGCGAGCGAGGCATGTGCTTCGGCTAAATTATTGTCGAGCGCGACGGCTTTCATCGCCGCTTGTTTGGCGCTGCTCCAGGCGTCGGGCGGCTGCGGTTCTTCATACCAATTTAAAAGCGCGTAGCAATCGGCAAGCCCCGTGTAAGCGAGCGCGAAATTCGGATCGATTTGAATCGCTTGTTTAAAGAGCGAAATCGCGCTGCGCAAGCCTTGCACGCTTCGCTTGCCGAAATGAAAACGTCCGGCGACGTATAATTGCTGCGCTTCGCCGTTTTCCGTGAAATGCCTGGCGAGATTCTGCTTTTCGGTATTGCTCAGCTGCAAACTCAGGGATTTTACGATTAATTCCGAAATGGAATCCTGCAAAGCGAACAGATCGCCGCTTTTTTCGTTAAACGTTTCCGACCAGACGACGCGCCCGCTCGCGATTTCGGTCATTCCGAGTTTTATTTCAACAGTATCGGCTTTTCGCTCGACCGTGCCGCTGACGACGTAATCGACCGCGAGCTCTCTGCCGATTTCGAGCGGAGATTTATCGCTTTTCAGGTAACGGCGCACGGAGCTTGCGGAGCGCAGATTTATCTCCGTGATCTGGCTTAATTTACTGGTGACGAGGTCTGCCGTTCCGACCCCGAGATATTGCTCGTCGTCGGTCTCCGCGTCCACGGTCGAAAACGGCAAAACCGCGATAGAAAGAGTGCTTACGGCTGATTTAGCCGCGCCCTGACTTTTGTTTTCGCCGGCGTTCTGCCGGTTTTGTTCCGCCTGCGGCTGCCAGCCTGTGCGAACGGCAAAAAATGTTGCAAAGGCGAGCGCCGCCAGCAGACCGATTGCGGCGAAAGCTGATTTTGAAAAGCGGGAACGGCGACGAGACGCGGAAGTTTCACTTTCTTTAATTGCGCCCGTGTCCGAATCGGTCGCCTGAATTTTATCGGCTGAAGTTTCCGGCTGAACGCCGATTTCGGTCGTGATTTCGCGATAAAAGGCGGGATTCCCGGTGCGTTCGAGCAAGCCCGCAAAGCGCGCGTCTTCGCGCATAGCGTCGAAAACCGGATCGGCACCGAGCCACGCGAGCATCGCTTCGCGTTCTTCAAACGATTTTTCCAGCCCGGCAAACGCTTCGTCGTTTTCGCCCGCAAGCGCGTGTATAACCGCGATTTGATACGGCGAAACGAATTTTTGCCGTGAAAGTTTCGACAGTCTTTCAGCCGCTTCTTCAGCCTCCGCTTGTTTTCCGGCGGCGGCAAACGCTTGAGCGAGACACGCCCGCATCAGCGCGCTTTCATCGTCGAGCGAAAGCGCCCGCTCGCTTGCTTCGATTGCTTTATCGAATTGTTCCGCGCCTCGCAGCGCGGCGCTTAAGCCGTAAAAAGCGAGCGGGTATTGAGAGTCGGTCATCGAAATCAATCGGCGAAACTGCTCGATGCTTTCTTCGAAACGGCGCGCGCAGTAAAACCCCCAGCCGAGATTGAATTGATTAAAAGGCGACATCGGATCGATTTCAATCGCCCGCCCGGCGTGTTTAAGCCCTTCATCAAAACGGCTTTCCATAAAAAGCCGGACTGAAGACCAGACGTGCGCGGTCGGGTTATTCGGATCTAGTTTCAGGGCGTGTCCGCAAGCCGTTTCGCTTTGTCTCCAATCGTAATATTTTCCGAGCGCCGCAAAACCGAGCGCGGCGCGCGCTTCGGAAAGCTCGCGGTCGAGCTGCACGGCTTTGGTTGCCGCTTCGACCGCCGATTGAAAACATTGACGCGCGGGCAAAATCCCGAAAAGCCCGAGGCGATTGTAATAATCGGCGATTCCCGCATATGCGGCGGCGTAATTCGAATCGTGGCGGATCGCTTCGTTGTAAGCTTCAAACGCCTTGGCGAAGCCTTCCTCGGTAAAAGTATTCAGATGGAAACGCCCGCGCAGATACGATTCAAAAGCCTGCGGGCTTTTTGTTCCGCGTTTGCCGAGGTTTTCGCGCTCGTCTTCGGTCAAGTGCGGAATCAAAGCTTCAGCCGCTCTTAAGGAAATCGCGTCTTCGAGCTGCAAAACGTCCGTGTAGTTTTCATCGAATCGCTCCGCCCAGACCGTCGTTTGTTCCCGGACATTGAGCAGCTGCACGGATACGCGGATACGCGTGCCGAATTTTTGTATATGACCTTCGAGAATATATTCGACGCCGAGTTCGCGCCCGGTCGAAAACGGGTCGGAATGCTTTTCGCCGAAACGCAAAACCGCGCTCGTCGGACGCACGGAAAGACTTCGAATATTTGAAAGCCGCGTAATCAGCGCGTCGGCTAACCCGATGCCGATAAACTTTTCGCCCGCGTCGCCGGCGGGAACGTTCAAAAGGCGAAACGGCAAAACCGCGATCGATTTGCTGAAATTTATTTTTTCCGTCGATTCGCGCGGCGACAAAACGTTTGCGGACAAAAGCGGGTCGGCAAGAACGTTTTCGCCGTTCAGATAGCGTGAAACGTCTGCGGCAAAATCTTTTATCGAAGCAAATCTGTCTTGCGGCGCTTTGCTGATCGCTTTCATTATCAAACGGTCGAGATTGTCCGTTAATTTCAGCCGCAAGCCTTCGACGCTCTCGCCGCGCAGCTCAGCCGCTTTTTTTGCCGAAATCTTTTTCGCCGCATACATCGGCAGCAAAGTTTTGCCGCTTGAAACCGAGCGGCTCGGAATTTCCGGCATTACTTCGCAGATGACGCGGGAAACGTCGTGCGGCGCCCGTCCTTTTGAAAAATCGTACGGCTTGTGACCGGTCAATAATTCGTAAAGCAAAATGCCAAGCCCGTAGATGTCCGAAGCGGGCGTGATTTCATCGCCGCGAATTTGTTCGGGCGAAGCGTAATCGAGCGTCATCATTCGCATCAGGGTTGACGTCGGATTGATCGATTCGTGAATTAAATCAGGATTTAAGACCTTGGCGATACCGAAATCGAGCAGCTTCGGAACGCCCTGCGCCGTCACGACAATATTTCCCGGCTTGATGTCGCGATGAATGATGCCGCGCTCGTGCGCCGCTTGCGCTGCCGAACAAATCTGCTCGAAGATTTGCAGACGCTCGCTCGTATTTAATTTGTTTTTATCGCAGTATTTGTAAAGCGGGTCGCCTTCGACGTATTCCATTACGAAATACGGCAAGCCTTCGCCCGTCGTTCCGCCGTCGAGCAGATTGGCGATGTTCGGATGATTCAGGTTAGCTAAAATCTGGCGCTCGTGGCGAAAACGGCGAACTATAAAATCCGAATCCATGCCGCGTTTGATAAGTTTAACGGCGACTTTCTGCGAAAATTCTCCGTCGGCGCGTTCAGCCAGGTAAACCGTTCCCATTCCGCCGCGCCCGATTTCTTTTTTCAATTCAAACGCGCCGAGTCTCTGCCCGATCATTCGGTCGTTTTCTATCGTGTCTTCGTCGGTAATTTGAGTTTGTGAAAGAATGCTTTTCCCGGCTTCGTGTTCCGCCAGGCGATTTTCGATTTCGCGCTGCAATTCCGGGTCTTCCGTTTGAGAATATACATAGCTCAGCCGTTCCTTTGGAGCAAGGACAAGGGCTGATTGAAAAATTTCTTCAACCTTGCGCGAGCGATTTTGCTGCATTTTACTTCAAGAATTTAACGAGCTTTTAAGTGAGAGAAAATTTTCTAAATAAATAATTTCAAGTTGTCCGTTTTTGCTGGAAAAAGTTAACAACGATTTGATAAAGTATAAAAAAATACTGTAATTTTCGCAATTTTTGAGCGCCGTATAAAAAAAATAAGTTAGATCGTTTTACAAACTCGATTGTTTGTTTGGCAGGCGTGCTTCGACTTCTCATATTTTAAACGGAATTTCTGCCGGTTAATTGATTTTGCTTTAAATAAAATCGGATATTTGCCGCAGCCGGCTGCGGCAAATACCGCCGCTTTGTTTAATGTTTCGCTAAAATCCAGATGGAAACTAGCAAGCCGTACACAATTAAGCTCGAAGACAGAGGCAAATACCTGTATGCGCTGGTCGGCGGCGAAAAATTAACGCCGGAAATCGCCGGAGCTTACTGGAGAGAAATTGCCGGCGCTTGTTTCGAGCTGGAAAAAAACAAAATAATGATTGAAAAAGACTTTGTCGAAAGCGTCTCTCCGCTCGAAATGGTGCATATGGGCACGTATCTCGGCGAGCTTCTGGCAACGCGCCAAATCGCTTTTTTAGACCGCTACGGCAACGACGATATAAACGAGCTCGGTAAAAAAATCGCTAGAAATCGAGACGTCAAAATGCAGATTTTCAAAAACGCCGCAGATGCCGAAAAATGGCTTCTGGCTGGTTAACTTTGGAAGAAACCTTGTTTTTCCTTTCCCGTTTCGAGAAGCTTCTCTTGACACATTTCCAGCGCGAACGTAAACTGAAATCGAGCGTGAAAAATTTTTATCCGCTTTATAAAAATAAAATCAAATAAAATTAATGATTAATCGGTCCTACAGCTATTGCTATTATTATTACGCTTCTTACCCTGCGAGGGAAGCGGAGTCGGGCATTGGCTGTAAGCGTGTGATAATCTAAAAGCACACAAAAACAAGTTCAAAAGCCGGTCATCAAGCTTCCTGTCGCGGAAGTTTGATGACCGGCTTTTTATTTATCTTGGGTTTCGGATACGAAAAACAAAATTAGGAGCAAAAAAACAATATATGGAAACAGGACAAGCTTTACTGCAAGACCACGTAGATATGCGATTGGTCATAAATGATGCGGACAAGCATCAAGCCGACAGAAAAACGATCGTGCAGCTCGATCGAGATCACCCGGGATTTCGCGACCGGGAATACCGCGCGCGCCGCAACCAGATCGCGCAAATCGCCCTGGATTATAAAGCGGGAACGACAATTCCCGACGCGCCTTATACCGATCAGGAGCACGAAGGCTGGGGCGAAATCTGGGAAGCGCTCGAACCGGCACACCGCAAAAATGCCTGCGCCGAATATCTCGAGTGCGTAAAGCGTCTGGATTTGCCGAAAAATCGTATTCCGCAGTTAAGCGAAGTTTCCGGCAAAGTCGAAGCGATCAGCGGTTTCAGATTGGAACCGGTCGCCGGTTTGGTCGAGCCGAGAGTTTTTCTCGAATCGCTGGCAAACGGGGTTTTTCTTTCGACACAATACATACGCCATCATTCGACGCCGCTTTACACGCCCGAGCCCGACGTCGCGCACGAAATCATCGGACATGCGATCACGCTTGCCGACGAGCGTTTGGCGGAAATAAACCGCCTGGTCGGCGAAGCCGTCAAGCGAACGACTTCGGCTGAAATGATGGAACGCTTATCGCGCATTTACTGGTTTACCATCGAATTCGGCGTATTGAGAGAAAACGGTCAGGTAAAAGCTTACGGCACAGGACTTTTATCTTCGGCTGGCGAGCTGGAAATTATGCACGGCGCCGATCTTCGCCCGCTCGATCTCGATGCCGCCGCTTATCAGGAATACGACCCGACGACGTACCAGCCCGTCTTGTTTTGTGCGGATTCGTTTGATGATATGTACAATAAGCTGAAAAATTACCTGGTAAACTGGAACTAAAAACGTTTTCCGGGAAAATCGGGCAGCCGTAAAAAGAAAAGTTTTTACCCGATAAAAGTAAAAAACTGTTTGATAAACGTAATAATACATATACTTTCGTTTCTTTAAATAAAAGGCGTTTCAAGCGCGAGCCGATCAAATGATCTTTGCTTTTGCCGGAAACGCCTTTTATTGCGCTTAGAATCGAAGCGCCGGAGCTGGCGGCTGAAATAGTTTTAAGCTTTGCAGGAAAACACTGAAAAACCTTCGGCTGATTGTTTTAATCTTCGGAAAACGCTTTCGGATAATTAAGCCGAAAACTGTTTTTTTTAAGTCGAAAATAACTTTAAGATAAAAATGATTTAAGTTTTCGAGTCGGCTTTATCGCTCGAATCGTCTTTTTTGAAAATCGTCAGGGAATAATAATAAAAACAGCGGCTCGTTTTTATTTATGAAATCTGAAAAATAATTTAAGATAAAACTACGCGTTTAATACTCATTAAAACTCCCGAAAATTTTTAGATAATTTATGAAAACCGAAAAACAAAATCGTCGTGAATTTTTGCAAACGAGCGCGGCTGGAATCGCCGCTTTGAGCCTCTCGAAGGATACGCTCGCCGCAAGCGCCGCGCTTGAGCCGAATATGGAATTAAATGAAATAACTATCAGCGAGCTTCAGGCAAAATTGAAATCCGGCGAGCTTACGGCTAAAAAACTCGCCGAAAAATACATCGAGCGCATCAGGGAAATCGATCCGAAACTGCGCTCGGTTATCGAAATAAATCCCGACGCGATTGCAATTGCCGAGCAGCTCGATAAAGAGCGCCGGAAAGGCAAAATTCGCGGTATGCTGCACGGCATTCCGGTTTTGATAAAAGACAACATCGACACCGCCGATAAAATGAAAACGACCGCCGGAAGTTACGCCCTCGTTGATGCTCCGACGCCTCGGAGCGACGCGTTTCTGGTTACGCAGCTGCGCAAAGCGGGCGCGGTTATTCTGGGCAAAACCAACTTAAGCGAATGGGCGAATTTTCGCTCTACAAAATCGACGAGCGGCTGGTCGGGTCGCGGCGGGCAAACGAATAACCCGTATTATTTAGACAAAAATCCGTGCGGCTCTTCGTCGGGCTCTGGCGTCGCCGTTTCGGCAAACCTCGCGGCGGTTACGGTCGGTACCGAAACAAACGGTTCGATTATCTGCCCGTCGGTCAGAAACGGCGTTGTCGGCATCAAGCCGACGCTCGGGTTGATTTCCAGAAGCGGCGTGATACCGATCGCGCACAGCCAGGACACAGCCGGTCCGATGGCGCGAACCGTCGCCGACGCCGCGATTCTTCTCGGCGCGCTCGTCGGAAAAGATAAAGCCGACTCGATAACTTCGCAAAGCGCGAAAGGTTTGAAAGACTATACGAAGTTTTTGGATAAAAACGGTTTGCGCGGCGCCAGAATTGGTGTGGCGCGCCAGTTTTTCGGAAGAAACGCGAAAATGGACGCGGTGCTCGAACCGCATTTGCAAGCTTTGGCAAACGGCGGCGCGACTTTGATCGACGTCGCTTTTCAGACGATTCCGAATTTCGGCGATGACGAGCTGAATATTTTGCTTTACGAATTCAAAGCTAATTTAAATAAATACCTGGCGCAGAGAAATTCGCCGTATAAAACTTTAGCCGATTTAATAAAATTCAACGAAGAAAATAAAGACCGCGAAATGCCGCTTTTCGGTCAGGAGCTTTTTCTGCAATCGGAAAGCAAAGGCGATCTGGAAACGCGCGAATACCGGCTGGCGCTGCAAAAATTAAAACTCGGAACGCAAGCCAACGGCATCGATGCGGTAGTTGCAAAAGACAAGCTCGACGCGATCGTTTCCCCGACGGTCGGCGGAACCTGGTCGCTGGCTGCCGTTGCCGGTTACCCGTACATTACAGTTCCGGCGGGCGTTGTCGATGGGCTTCCGGTCGGAATGGCGTTTTTCGGACAGGCTTTTTCCGAGCCGCAATTGATAAAAATCGCTTACGCTTTTGAACAAACGACGAAAATGCGTCAAACGCCGAAGTTTTTGCCGACGTTTACAGGTTAGCGAATACGCGCGGGAGCGCTCGAAATTGTTGCTGCGGTAATTAACAACAATGTGAAAATACCGGTAAGTTTTTTCATAATCTTGAATTTGTTTTTATATTAAAACATCTTTAAAGCGCCGCTTTTCAAATAGCGCGGATAGAGAGAACCTTTCTCTCTACAAATAACTTAAACGCGATATTACTGTTTGCGCCGGCGGCATATATAAAATTCGTTTTTAGATTTTTACACCGCTTTTATCGCTCTCTCGTGCTGTTTTCCGCCGATTGCGCTGTAAATTCCGAGAGAAATTTAAAATATGTTGCAATATTGTGTTTTAATATGTTAAATTTTGTTGGCTGAAATTTGCTATTTGATTAACACACCGAATCCAATCCTTTTCAATAGTTATAGAATTCTTCGTTTCCCCCTACCTGATTACATATGTTTGACGACAATCCAGGCGAGAAAAATCTCTTATTAATCGACTACAACTCAACCAGACAAAAGCTTTTATCCGGTTTTTTCGGCGCGAAATGCATTTGCGAAGAAGCCGATTCGATCGAGTCGGCGCTCGAGAAAATCCGTAAAAAGGAATATTCCGTCGTGCTGACGTCGGTCGCTCTGCCGCATTTTAACGGGCTCGAGCTGATGGCGCATCTGCAAAGATATTCGCCGCGAACGGCGCTTGTCATTATCAGCGAAGACAATTCGGCTGGAAATACGGTAAAGGCTTTTCGCGCAGGAGCTTTCGAAGTGATTCAGAAGCCTTTCGAAATGAAGAAGATCGAGTCGGCGATTGAAAAAGCCTTCGGGCAATACGAGCTGAAATGCCTGAAAGATAATTACCAGTATCATCTGGAAGAGCTCGTTTCGGAAAGAACCGTCGAACTCGATAAGGCTTTGGAAGAAGTCGAAATTTCGTATCGAAGCACGCTCAAAGCGCTTGTTCAGGCGCTCGAAACGCGCGATTACGAAACACACGGGCATTCGGAAAGAGTCGTCACGTTTAGCCTGAGGCTCGGCTACGAGATGGGCTTGGACAAAGAATCGCTGCACGATCTTGAGCTCGGCGCGCTGATGCACGACATCGGAAAAATCGGCGTGCCCGACGCCGTTTTGCGCAAACCCGCCAAATTAAACGATGAAGAATGGGAAAAAATGAAACTGCACCCGCTTCACGGGCAAAAGATTTTGCGAAACATCGCCTTTTTGGAAGGAGCGACGCGCATTGTCGCGCAGCACCATGAAAAATGGGACGGAAGCGGTTACCCGCTCGGACTTCGCGGCGAAGACATCGACATCGGAGCGCGAATTTTTTCGGTCGTAGACGCTTTCGACGCGATTATCAGCGATCGAGTGTATCGCAAAGGTCGCCCGTATGAACAGGCGCTCGAAGAACTGGAAAAATATTCGGGGACGCAGTTTGACCCGGCGGTAATCGAAGCTTTCAAGGCTGTTCCGAAAGAAGATTGGGAGATTTTGCGCGACCGCTCGCTGACGGACAAAGAGGAAAATTTCTCGTTTCAAGCCGTCGTGTCGGAACTGGTTTATTCAAGAGGCTCGCTGGAAATGGTTCACTAAAGAAGCGAATTACTGAAAATTACTGAAAATAATTTAAATTTAAAGAAGCGAGAAAATAAGAATTGAACGATTCGATTTTTATTTCTCGCTTTTGTTTTGAAAAGTCTCAAAGAATCCGGATTTACCCGCAATTCAAACAAAAGCTCGATTTAATGATCGAATTTCCCGCTCGAATTTTTTACAATCGTTGATTTTCAATCTTTGCCCGCTTCACTTTTCGGCGAACGTGTCGATAATAAAAAGAATGTTTCAATCAATTCATTTTGCAGCCAAACCACGCGCCACGACGAGCGCTTCAAAGCCCGAAGTTATTGAAAAATTGCGGAAAATCGTCGGCGCGGAAAATGTTTTAGTCGAACCGGAAAAAGTCGAGCCGTACGGCGCTGACGCCGTGAAGGAAAAGTTTCCGCCCGAAGCGGTCGTGTTTCCCGAAACGACCGCTGAAATGTCGGAAATATTAAAGCTCGCCAACGAATATAATTTTCCCGTGACGGCTCGCGGCGGCGGCGTCGGCTACACGGGCGGCGCGGTTCCGGTTGACGGCGGCATCGTCGTCGGCACCGACAGAATGAAAAAAATTATCGAACTAAGTCCTGACGATTTATACGTCGTCTGCCAGCCGGGCTTGACGACTTACGAATTGCAGCAGGCGGTCGAAAAACACGGTCTGCTGTTTCCGCCCGACCCTGCGAGCTATAAAGATTCGTTTATCGGCGGCAACATCGCCGAAAACGCGGGCGGGATGCGAACGCCGAAATACGGCGTGACGAAACATTCGGTTCTCGGCTTGGAAGTCGTCACGGCGACCGGCGAAATTATCCGCACGGGCGGGAAAACGGTCAAAAACGTGGTCGGCTTCGATCTCACGGGCTTGATGTGCGGCTCGGAAGGACTTTTGGGCATTATCACCGAAGCGACTTTGAAGCTGCTGCCGATGCCCGAAGCGACTTCGACGGTTCGCGCTTCGTTCAAAACCATGGAAGCGGCGTGCGAAGTTTTAACGAAATTCACGCCCGAAGGCTTGCTGCCGATGGCGATGGAGGTCGTCGATAAAAACTGCATCGGCGCGATTGAGGAGAATTTCGCCTTCGGTTTGTCGAAAGATGCGAACGCGATTTTAATTGTCGCCGTTGACGGTTTCAGCGAAGAAGTCGAACGTAACGCGCAAATGATTGAGCGAATATTAGGCGAAAACGGCGGCTTCGACATTCTGCGTTCGCGCACGAAAGAAGAAGAAAACAAGCTTTGGGACGTGCGCCGCGCTATTTCACCGAGTCTTATGAAATACGGCACGCTCAAGATCAACGAAGACGTCGTCGTGCCGCGTTCCCGCGTTCCCGAGCTTATCAAACAAGTCGAAGAAATAGGCAGGAAACACAACACATTCGTCGCCAATTTCGGACACGCCGGCGACGGCAACATCCACGTCAACTTTATGTGCGACCGCGACGACCCGGATTCAATCGCCCGCGCCAGAGAATGCGTGAAAGAAACTTTTCAATTATCGGTAAACTTAGGCGGCTCGATCTCCGGCGAACACGGCATCGGCTACGTCAAAGCCGCGTATTTAGATATGGCAATCGACCAGCCGACGCTCGAAGTGATGAAGGCGATCAAACGAGTTTTCGACCCGAACGGCATTTTAAATCCGGGCAAGATGTTTGTTTGATATAATTGCCTGTAAAATCTCTTAGATAATTCTTCCTGCACAATGAATTACGATTGGAAAAGATATTGGCACAAATTTGGTAACAGCCCGCGTATATTCAATGGATTTCTTTATGTTTCTGAATACCTGAAAGACGTTTTTAGTCTAGATGAAGTTTCAAATAAGCAGTGTTTGATTTTGCTTGGCGAACCCGGAATGGGTAAGAGTAAAGAAATCGAAAGAATTTATGAAACTCAAATAGTAGATGAAAATACCGACAAACTTTATTTTAATCTCAGTTCATACGGACACGGAGATACAGAAAGACTTATCCGAGAGATTTTTCAGTCAGACAAAATAAATCAGTGGCAAGCAAACAATACAAATCTTTATTTGTATTTAGATAGTTTAGACGAAGCCTTATTGGGTATTAACACCCT
>JAOAPX010000010.1 GCA_025463125.1 Acidobacteriota bacterium
TCAAACCCTTGTTTTGTGCCGTCGGCGTTCATTGAAGTCAGAAGAATTTCGCCCGCTCCGAGCTCGACGCCTTTTACAGCCCAATCTATCGCGTTCAGCTCGGTTTCAACTCGCCCGCCGTTCAAAAAAACTTTCCAAACATCCCCGACCTTTTTCGCGTCAATTGCTAAAACAACGCATTGCGAACCGAAATTTTTCGCCGCGTCGGAAAGAATTTCCGGCGTTACAACGGCTGAAGTGTTTATCGAAACTTTGTCGGCACCCGAATTTAGCAAAACTTCGATGTCGGCGATCGTGTTGATTCCGCCGCCGACCGTAAACGGAATGTTTATTTCGCGCGCCACTTTGACGACCAGCTCGCTTAAAGTCCGGCGCTTTTCGTTGGTCGCCGTAATGTCCAGAAAAACGAGCTCGTCAGCGCCCTGCTCGCTGTAAAGTTTCGCCAGTTCGACAGCGTCGCCCGCGTCTCGTAAATCAACAAAATTCGTGCCCTTGACCGTTCGCCCGTCTTTGACGTCCAGGCATGGAATGATTCTTTTAGCTAACATCTTTTAATTGTTGAAGTGAAATTTTTCCTTCGTAAATCGCTTTGCCGATAATAACGCCCGAGCATCCGATTTTACCGAGCCGGTAGACATCTTCTATCGAACCGACGCCGCCGGACGCGATCAGTTTAAGTTCGGGCAATGCGGATAAAATTCGTTCGTAAAGCTCGTTTGAAGAGCCTTGAAGAAGCCCGTCTTTTGAAATATCCGTGCAGAAAACCTGCGAAACGCCTTTTGCGAAATAACTTTCCAGAAACGGCAGGATTTCCAAATTCGTCGCCGTCTGCCAACCGTTTATCGCTATCTTTTCGTCGCGCACGTCCGCGCCGAGCAAAAACTTTTCGCTGCCGAATTTGTCGAGCCATTCGGAAAACACACCGGGTTCTTTTACCGCGATGCTGCCGATGCTTGCGAAAGCGGCTCCGGCATCGAAAACCGATTTTACGTCTTCGTCCGTTTTTATTCCGCCGCCGAAATCAATCGTTAAATCTGTTCCGCGAGAAACCGTTTCGAGCACTTTTAAATTCGTCACCTTTCCGTTTTTCGCGCCATCCAGATCAACTATATGCAAGCGGCGAAGCCCGAAAGACTCGAATTCTTTTGCGACTTCCAAAGGGTTTTCATTGTAAATTTTCTTTCGCGTAAAATCGCCTTGCGACAAACGAACGCATTTGCCGTCAATCAAATCAATCGCGGGAATTATTTCAATCATAATAATCAGAAACAAGTATTCTTAAATCTTCAAAAAATTCTCAAGTATCCGTTCGCCGACCGCGCCGGATTTTTCCGCGTGGAACTGCACGGCGTAAAAGTTTTTATGGTTTACGGCGGCGCTGAACTTTAAGCCGTAATCAGCCGCCGCAATCGTTTCCGCGCCGTGTTCGACGTAAAAGCTGTGAACGAAATAAACGAATAGATTTTCGGACATTCCGGCGAAAAGCGGCGACTTTAATTCGAAAATATTATTCCAGCCGATCTGCGGAATTTTCAGCTCCGCGCTTTCAAACTTTCGCACCTTATACGGCAAAAGCCCGAGACACGCGGTCGAATTTTCTTCGGAAAAATCGCACAAAAGCTGCATTCCGAGACAGATGCCCAGAACCGGCTGCGTCAAATCTTTGATAATCGCGTCGAGGTTTCTTTCTTTCAAATACCGCATCGCGCTCGACGCTTCGCCGACGCCCGGAAAAATAACTTTATCCGCAGAACGCAGCGTTTCGGCATCGTCCGACAAAACGGGCTCGATTCCGAGGCGGTTAAGCGCATTTTTAACCGATTCGACGTTTCCGGCGTTGTATTTTACGATTGCAATTTTCATAAACGGGAAAATAGATCAGATGTCAGATGTCAGATGCCGGTGAAAGCGGTTTTTGTTTTTAATACCGGCATCCGGCATCTGACATCTCCTTGTAACTAAAGGCTTCCTTTCGTGGTCGGCAAATTTTTGTCGTCAACGTTTCGTTTGACCGCCATTTTTACGGCTTTGGCGAAGGCTTTGAAGATCGCTTCGATTTTGTGATGCTCGTTCGCGCCTTCGGCTTTAATGTTTAAATTGCACTGCGCTTTATCGGTAAACGATTTGAAAAAATGGAAAAACATCTCGGTCGGCATTTTGCCGATTGTTTCGCGCTTAAATTCCGTTTCCCAGACGCACCAGTTGCGCCCGCCGAAATCTATCGCCGCCTGCGCCAGGCAATCGTCCATCGGCAAACAAAAACCGTAGCGCTCCATTCCGCGCTTGTCTTTAAGAGCAAGATAAAACGCTTCGCCCAAAGTTATCGCGACGTCTTCGATCGTGTGATGCTCGTCGATGTGCAGATCGCCTTTCGCTTCGATCTTCAAATCGATCGAGCCGTGTCGCGCGATTTGTTCGAGCATATGATCGAAAAACGAAATTCCGGTTGAAATCTGCGATTTTCCGCTGCCGTCCAAATTCAGCTCGACCGTGATTTCGGTTTCGTTGGTTTTCCGCTTGTGTAAAACTTTTCGCGGCGGCGCTTTCAGGAATTCGTAGATGTCGCGCCAGCTTTCGGCGACGAAAACGTTTTCTGTTTCAGGCAGCTCGAAATTCGAGTTTTTTATGTAAATCGCTTTCGCCTTAAGATTGCGCGCCAGCTCGACGTCGGTTTCGCGGTCGCCGATGACGAATGAATTCGCCAGATCGTAATCTTCCGAAAAATACTTTGTCAGCATACCCGTATTCGGTTTGCGGGTCGGTTTGTTTTCGCGCGCAAACGAGCGGTCGATGTGCACTTCGGAAAAAACGATTCCTTCGCTTTCGAGCGTTTGCAAAATAAAATTCTGCACCGGGTGAAAAGTTTCTTCCGGGAAGCTTTCGGTTCCGAGCCCGTCCTGGTTGCTGACCATTACGAGCTCGTAATCGGTTTCGCGTGCGATTTTTCCGAGATACGTGAAAACCTGCGGCAAAAATTTCAGCTTCGCAAAACCGTCGATCTGAAAATCTTCCGGTTCGCGGATTAAAGTTCCGTCGCGATCAATAAATAAAACTTTTTTCATGTTTGTTTGCGTCTATGCGGTAAATTTCTCCAGTGCTTTTAATAAATTTTCATTTTCAACGGGCGTTCCGATCGTGATTCGCAGACATCCGGCGCAAAGCTCGACGTTGTTGCGATTTCTGACGACGATTTTTTCATCGAGCAGAAATTTATAAACCGAATCGGCATCGACGGTTTTGACCAAAACGAAATTGGCGTCGGTCGGATAAATCCCGGTGACGAAAGAATAATCGTTTAGTTTTTCAATCAGTTTTTCTCGCTCATCGATGATTTCTGCAATAATTTTTTCGACCTGCGCCCGGTTTTCAAACGCTTTCGCGATTGCCTGCTGCGCGATCTGCGAAATGTTGTAGGGCGGCTTCACCTTGTTGAAAAGCTTTATGATTTCTTCGCTCGCGAACGCCAGACCGACGCGCAAACCGGCTAAACCCCATGCTTTTGAAAAGGTTTGCAGTACGACGAGATTCGGAAAATTACCGATTTCGCCGGTTAGAGATTTTTCGCCGGAAAAATGTATATAAGCTTCGTCAACAACGACAATTCCCTGAAAACATCGCGCTAAATCTAAAATTTCGTCGCGGCTGAACGAGTTTCCGGTCGGGTTGTTCGGCGAGCATATAAAAAGCAATTTCGATTTTTCGTCAAACGTCTTTTTTATCGCTTCGACGTTTAACTGAAAATTTTCTGTTAAATACGCGCGTTTGATTTCAACGTCGTTAATTTCCGCCGAAACTTCGTACATCCCGTAAGTCGGCGGGCATATGACGATGTTGTCGATCTGCGGGCGGCAGAAAATGCGAAACAATAAATCGATCGCTTCGTCGCTGCCGTTTCCGACGAAAATCTGCGACGGTTTTATCTCGTTCCACCCGGCAACCTTTTCCTTTATTTCCGTTTGCAAAGGGTCGGGATAGCGATTGTAGTTTTCTTTCAAAGGCGAGCCGAAGCTGTTTTCATTGGCGTCGAGAAAAATCCGCGCCGAGCCGCTGTATTCTTTTCGTGCCGAAGAATAGGGCGTTAAGCGTTTGATATTTTCCCGGACTAAGTTTTCCAGATTCATAAAATTTTTGCTGCAAACAGCTTAGTGAACACAAGAACAGAGAACGCAAAAGAGAAAAGTTAAGCAGAGAAAACACACGTGTAAACTCAGACATTACTAGTGTTTACCCGTCTGTTTTCTCCGCGGCTAATTTCGCGAGACGAACCGAGACGGCGTTTTTGTGCGCGTCCAAGCCTTCGGCTTCAGCCATGCATTCAATTGTTCTGCCGAGATTTTTTATTCCGTCGGCGGTCAGTTTCTGAAACGTGATCTTTTTCGTAAAACTGTCGAGCGAAACGCCGCTAAATGCCTTGGCGTACCCGTTTGTCGGCAGCGTGTGGTTTGTGCCCGAAGCGTAATCGCCCGCCGATTCGCACGAATAATTACCGATAAAAACCGAACCGGCATTTATAATCTTTTCCGCCGTTTCGTCTGCGTCGACGGTCGCGATAATCAAA
>JAOAPX010000015.1 GCA_025463125.1 Acidobacteriota bacterium
CGAACATTTTATGAAGAGAATTTGTGTTTTTTGCGGTTCAAACAACGGTTTAAATGGAATTTTTTTAGAAACGGCGGAAAAAGTCGGGACGTTTTTAGCCGCTAATAATATCGAGCTGGTTTACGGCGGCGGGCGCGTCGGTTTGATGGGCAAGATCGCCGATACGGTTTTAGCCGGCGGCGGAAAGGTCATCGGCGTTATTCCCGAATCTTTAGCCGTCAAGGAAGTCGCGCATCAAAGCCTGACCGAGCTTCACGTTGTCGATTCGATGCACGAGCGAAAAGCTTTAATGGCGGAATTCGCCGACGGCTTTATCGCGCTGCCCGGCGGTTTCGGAACTTTCGAAGAGTTTTGCGAAATCGTCACGTGGGCGCAGCTCGGCATTCACCGAAAGCCCTGCGCTTTATTAAATGTCGAAGGTTTTTACGATAATCTGATCGCGATGATACGGCATTCAGCCGCTCAGAATTTTATCCGCGCCGAGCATCGCGAACTCGTTTTAATTGAAAACGACATCGAAAAGCTTTACGCCTTAATGATAAATTACCGCCCGCCTTTTATTGAAAAATGGCTCGATAAAAAATCGACTTAAGATTTAACAAATGAATAATTGCGATACAGTTATTTACGGCGCGAGCCAGCTTGTTACCTGCGCTTCAGGCGGCAAGCCGAAACGCGCAGCCCGGATGCGAAACGTCGGCGCGATCGAAAACGGGGCTGTCGCTTTGAAAAACGGCGTGATCGCCGCAGTCGGCACTTCGGACGAAATTCTGCGCGATTACAGAGCCGAAAATATTATCGACGCGCGGGGAAAAGTCGTCGCGCCCGGTTTTGTCGAATGCCACACGCATATTGTTTACGCCGGAAATCGTCTCGATGAATTTGAACTGAAAATAAAAGGCGCGGATTATATGGAAATCCTCGCCGGCGGCGGCGGAATTATTTCAACCGTAAAACAGACGAGAGAAGCGACCTTGACGGAATTGTTTGAGCAAGCGCGAGCGCGTCTCGATAAAATGCTCGCGCTCGGCGTGACGACCTGCGAAGTAAAAACCGGTTACGGTTTGAACACGGAAACGGAGCTGAAAATGCTCGAAGCGATTTTCAAATTAAATGAAAATCATCCGGTCGACGTCATCCCGACGCTGCTCGCCGCGCACGCCGTTCCGCCGGAATACAAAGGCAAAGAAGACGATTACATTGATTTGATTTGCCGAGAGATCGTGCCGCTGGCGCTTCGATTGTACGCTTTACGCGCGGTTAATTTCGAATCAAAGGCGACTTCGCGAAATGAAGCCGGAAACAATGATTTCAAAGAATTTTCAGAATCCGAAATGCTTTTCGCGATGCGTGATAACCCGTTTTTTATCGACGTTTTTTGCGAGAAAAACGCTTTCGACTTGGAGCAGTCAAGAAAAGTTCTGGAAGCGGGCAAGCGCTGCGGAATGAAAATAAAAGCGCACGTTGACGAGTTTACAAACCTGGGCGGCGCGCGGATGGCAATCGAGCTCGGCGCCGTTTCAATCGACCACCTGGACCGCATTTCCGACGAAGAAATCGCGCTTTTAGCCGCTTCGGAAACGATCGGTGTCATTACGCCGACGGTAAATTTCAATTTCGGCTCAAGCGAATTCGCCGACGCGAGAAAAATGATCGATTCCAATTGCGCGATCGCGCTTTCGACGGATTTCAATCCCGGTTCAGCGCCGTGTCCTTCTCTGCCGAACGCGATGGCGATTGCCTGCCGCTACCAGAAGCTTCTTCCGTCGGAAGCCTTAAACGCCGCGACGATAAACGCCGCTTTCGCCGTCGGCGCGGGCGATAAAACCGGCTCGATCGAAGCGGGCAAGCAAGCCGATATTCTGATCATAAAGGCGGAAGATTATCGCCGGATCGCATATGAATTCGGCGGAAATTTGATTGATAAAGTAATCAAAAAAGGCGAGATCGTGTTTTCACAAACGAATCGAGCTTAAGAAAGGATTTTGCAAATATTCGGCGAATGACAGAAAATTCTTTATTTGCTGAATCAGTCGCTTTATTCGCTGCGAAACAAAAGTATAAAACCGTAAACCTGAATACCTGCAAAGTCTTCAAAAGCTTTGTCGCGGATAAGTTTTCGCGCAGATTTTCGAGCACCAAATTCCGAACTTTTTAATGTAAAAGGAAACCCGATGAAATCAATTTTATCTTTCATTTTTATAATTTCTTTCTGTTTTAACCCGGCGGGCGCGCTCGCTCAGCAGCAGGCGCAGCCGCAAACGGTTAAAAAATTCGAGCTGACGATCGACAGCATTATGCGCGGCGCGGATCTGGTCGGATACGAGCCGGAAAATGTTCGCTGGTCGCGAAACGGCGAGAAGATTTATTTCCGCTGGAAACGCGCGGGCGAGCCGCGAATCGGGGAGTACGCGACTTATGTCGTCGATCGCGACGGCGGCAATTTGCGGAAACTTTCCGAAGAAGAAGCAAAACAAGCGCCGCCGACAGCGGGCGATTTATCGAAAGATAAAAAAATGACCGTTTACGCCGAAAATGGCGACGTTTTTTTATACGATCACGAAAAAAACGAGCGAAAACAAATAACGCGCACGACCGAAGCGGAAACGAATCCCAGATTTATCGGCAATCAGCGCCGCATATATTTTACGCGTCAGAGTAACCTCTACACTTTATCGCTCGATGAAGGTCTGCTCGAACAATTAACCGATATTCGCGCCGCCGGCGCGCCCGCCGCAGACGCGCAGCGAAAAGGAACCGAAAGCCAGGAAGCGATCAAAAAGGAAGAGCGCGAATTGCTCGAAGCGATCCGCGAACGAGCCGAAAAGCGCGAGCAGGACGAGAAAAAACGAAAAGAGCGCGAAAAACGAAAACCGTTTCAACTGGCGCAGGGACAGACAGCCGCCAATTTATCGCTGTCGCCCGACGGAACTTATGTAGTTGCCGTCGTTAACGAAAGCGGAACGGGAGCCAAAAACACGATTGTTCCGAATTACGTTACCGAATCAGCTTTTACGGAAGATATTCCCGGACGCACAAAAGTCGGCGACGTGCAGGGACGAAGCCGGATGGCGATTATCAATGTCGAAAGCGGCGAATCGAAATGGGTTGAGCACGGTCAGCGCGTCGAAGTCGCGCCGCGCGTGCAAACAAAAACCGAGGGAAACGCGACCGCGCAAACGGCGCAGGAACGCGGAACCG
>JAOAPX010000051.1 GCA_025463125.1 Acidobacteriota bacterium
TAGTGTATTAACAATCACTTTGATTCTTTTGGCAATTTACCTTCATATCCGTAATGTCAAAATGGAATATAAACAACACTTAATAATTCTTCATTTGTAAGTACAACTTTCCGTTCTGCATCATAACCAAATAAACGTTCACCAGCGACTTCAAGAACAACTATATTGCCAGAGTTTTGTCCCAGATGAGATGTTCTCTGAAATCTTCTTTAACAGGCGCAAAATCAGCCGACCAGTAAACTGGTTCTCCATCAACAACAACTTTGAAATTCACATCAATACCATCATGCCGAACTAGTTTTGCTTTGTGGGTTTCCGCAACATTGTATTTCGTTTCAATAGTTGTCGAACCAAAGATTAAAAAGAATAAGCCAACAATTAAGGCTAGAAATACTGCGGGAACAAGAAACAAAAAAACTAGCTTATTTAATTTCATAAATGGTTATCACATAAGGCTAGCCAAAATGTTTCAAAAATGTTCGTTTTTTGACGCTAATAATATAAACGATTTGCCTGGTAGAAAACACTAGATTTTTGACATCCTTTTTTGCTTTCTGAAACGTCAATAAATATAAGGCGGTCGAGGCTACAGTTTTAACCGGGTTTTTTGACACCTGAAAAACTGATGTGTTTGGCGACTGCAATATTTTAATATTTTAATGTTCAGGAATTAGAAAAGCCGCAAGTTTTAACCCTTACGGCTTTTTGTTTTTATACTTGTTTCTATTTTTTATATTGTTCTATTTGCGGAAGCTAAAGCGATCCGTGTTTATTGACCGGGAAAGAAAGAATTATCCGCTTCATCTTTTGTGCCTGGTGCTGAAAGTCTCGGCGAGCGGCTATGATGCGTGGCGAAAAAGATTACCGAAACCGCCGTGTTTGAAAAGAAAGCGGTTAGCTGGTTTAGTCGGGAATTGTTGCTTTGAAAATCGCCGTCGCTACGGCTCGCGGCGAATTGCGAAGGCGTTAGGCAAAGCCGGAATCAGCGCCGGACGTCGGAAATTGCGCGCTCCGATGAAGGAGGAAGGCTTGAAAGCGATTTAGCCGAAAGCTCTCAAGCCGAAAACGACCGATTCCAAGGCAGCGCATGTCGCCGGCACTATTTCTCTCAAAAACGCTCTTTAAATAAATAAAGTATAATGAAATTCATAGAGGAAAAATATGAAAATCATAATCGGATATGACGGTTCTCAAACGGCAGATGCGGCACTCGATGATTTGAAGTTGGCAGGATTGCCGAGCAAAGCCGAAGTGATTGTAATGGCTGTTGCCGAAGTTTGGCTTCCGCCTGAAAACATCGAAGAAAACGCCGTAGTAGAGAACGCATATATCGAACAAATAAGTGAGATGCATCGGCAAAAAAATAAAAAAGCGGTTGCTGAAGTGGAGACTCTTGCTCGTCAGGCTCGCGAGCGTTTACTAAAAAATTTTCCTGACTGGGAAATATTCGCATTAGGAACATACGGTTCGCCGGCTTGGGAAATCATCACCAAAGCCAATGAGATAAAAGCTGATTTGATTATTGTCGGTTCGCACGGACGTTCGACTGTCGGACGATTATTTCTCGGCAGCATTTCGCAGAAGGTTTTGACTGAAGCGAATTGTTCGGTCCGTGTCGCGCGCGGAAAAGTTGAGGCAGATCCTTTTCCGACGCGGGTCGTTATTGGTTATGACGGCTCGCCTGGATCCAATGCGGCGGTCAAAGCAGTTGCCGCCAGAAGTTGGCATGAACATGGCGAGTTTTGCCTTCTTGCCGTTACTGACCCAATAACTCCTTCAGCTATTGGCTTTATTGTACCGCCAATCGACACATGGATCGAAGAAGCGAATCAAGGCGGACAAGAATGGATTGAAAAAATTGCCGCCAATGCTTTACAACAGCTGCATGATGCCGGTCTCAAGGCAACTTTGGAGATTCAAGCCGGAAATCCGAAAAACGTTCTGGTTGAAAAAGCTGAAAATTGGCATGCCAATTCGATATTCGTCGGCGCCAACCAGTTCGGAAGCCGCGTCGAGCGATTTCTGCTCGGCAGCGTTTCGGCGGCAGTAGCGGCGCGGGCGCAATGTTCGGTCGAGGTCGTTCGCTCTTGAAATCGAAAATACAAACATACTCTGCTTAAAGACGGTGACCTTCAGGAAGAGCGGTAATATTCTTTAGAAAATCATATATGTTCCGCTGGATATTAATTATTCTTGCTCTCCTGTTCGTGGTAATTGCGCCGTTTCTTTTGATTGACTCGCAAATTTTTGCTCGCGTGACGATGATCGCCGGAGTTTGTTTAATTTTATGGCTCAGCGAAATTGTTCCCTCATTTGTTCCGACGTTTTTGCTGCTCACGCTGATACCGCTACTTCTTGCCCCGATTGACGCCAAATATAACTTATCGAATACTCTGTCCTGGGCAATTGATCCGGTTTTGGCTTTGTTTCTCGGAGGCTTTGCTATTGGCGCGGCGACCGAAAAATACGAACTGGACAAATATCTCGCCCGGACTTCGCTCAAAACTGCCGGAAACTCTTTCCCTAAATTTCTGCTGCTGGTAATTTCGCTGACGGCGTTTCTCTCGATGTGGATGTCGAATATTGCCGCTGCCGCATTAATGCTCGCTTGCCTGCGACCCGCCATAGCAGGGCTTGATGCCGATCATATTTTGCGACGGGCTTTACTCGTTGGCATTGCTTTAGGCGCTGACCTCGGCGGCATCGCGACGCCGATTGGAACAGGCGCAAACGCTATAGCTATTGCTTCAGTTTCGCCCGTTCATCATATTTCATTCTTGGAGTGGATGACTTTTGCTTTTCCTTTAGCGGTCGGAATGCTTTTTATCGGGTATTTTATAATAATTGCGCGGCTTAAATTGCACCGCACTGATCTTACGGGCTTCACTGCAATTATTAGCGAACAGAAAATTAAGGAGAAAAGATTCAGTAAAAGCCAAATCGGGTTTTTGTCGATTCTTGCGGTGACAATAATTCTCTGGCTCAGCGAGCCTCTGCACGGAATACCGGCGGGAACAATTTCGCTCGGCGCAACCTGTATTTTGTTTCTTTCGGGACTGCTTAAAAAAGAAGATTTATCGCGAATTGATTGGTCGACACTGCTGTTGATTGCGGGCGGCATTACGCTCGGGCGTTTGCTTGAACAATCTGAAATGATAAAAGTTTTGGCGGAAGGCATCGCCTGGCAGACAATGAATCCAACCGTTGTCCTGTTTTTATTGTGCCTGGCAAGCGCTGTGCTTTCAGCTTTGATGAGTAACACGGCAACCGTTGTTTTGCTTCTTCCGATGGTAAGCGTGCTTTTTCATCAGCCTTCTGTTTCAATTTTAATAGCGATTGCCGCCTCTTTCGGCATACCCTTTGTAATCAGCACGCCGCCGAACGCAATGGTGTTTGGCGAGGGCGGAGTGAAATTCAAGGATTTGTTTCTGCCGGGAATTCTTCTAATGATTCTCGGTTGTTTGCTGATTAGTCTGACGGGAAAAGCCGTACTTAATTTTGTCGGGATTCCTTAAATTGTTTAGGGGAAATATAATAAAGTTTTAAAATTAATGGTATTAAGCGGTTTTATGTTCTTTTAACAGCTGCATTAATAAGTCTATTTGCTTTTGCTGCATCTGAATTAACTCTGTCCATTTTTGATCTCGCAACTCATCCAGCTTTTCATGCAAACTAAGTATTTCCAGTTCCGCCTTTAAATTTATTTCGTAGTCGTGCGCGGCGTCGAATCTGTCTTTGACTCCCTGGCGATTCTGCGACATCAGGATGACAGGCGCTTGAATAGCAGCGAGCATTGATAGGAACAGATTCAATAAAATATAAGGATATGAGTCGAAAGAATCGCCACGCCAGGCGAGAATATAAGAATTAAGTAAAACCCACGAAAGAAGTATGGCGGCGAAGATAATGATAAAAGTCCAGGAACCGCCAAAAGCTGCAACTTTATCGGCAAGCCTTTGTCCAAAAGTTAGTTTTGTATCAAACTCTTGATTTATATCGTGGCTGATGTGTTGTCGCTCGTCCAGATGCCGAATGACACGTTTTTCACGCTCATTTAACCTCTCCCAGTCACGACCGAGAAAACGATTTGCGAGATCTTCTTTTTGAAGCTTGTTTGTCACTTGAATTACTCCGAAAGATTAAAATACCTACCAACGCATAGCGCGTGAAGTTGGTTATGCTTTTGCCCGAAGCTATTTTACCTTTCAAATTATGCCAACACTGTATTTTTGACGGTTTGTAAAAAACATTAAATACAACTTTTCTTTATTTTAATTTCGACGGGATATGTTAAAAGTTTTGGTAAAACCCTTTTACCAGTTTCCTTGAGAAGACAAAATATGGTTGCGGCAATATCACCTGAATCAGGTTTAACCAAGTATGCATCGGCACCTGCTGATATGCCGGCTGCTTTATCGGCGGCATAAGCATCCCCGGAATAGAAAACAATAGGAATTTGCGGAGAACATTTACGCAATAGCCGGCACAATTCCAAACCGCTTCCCTTCGGGAATCGAGTATCCAATAAATACAAATCGAAATGTTCGGTTTGTGCTAATTGTAATGCTTCGGCAATATTATGAGCCGGTTGCACCTCAATACCTGAGAATCCAAGCATTGTGCTAATCATAAAATAGGAATCTTTATTAGTTTCTACGTAAAGAACTCGCGGATGCATTTGTTTTTTATAGCTATCTCCAAAATAAACTTACTTTGATTTGTATAACACAAGCCGAAAATTCAGATAATATAGGCGCATAACCTAAATTTAAGTGTAAGTGACTGGTTTTTATATTGATGTCTGGATCGTAAGGATTCACATTCTATGGCTCGTAGCTAGTTTATACGGTATTACATCGACTGTCTGTGCGATAGCACGCTTATAAATTACTAATAATCCCTTTTTTGTTATAATCTTGGAAGAAATTATGTTGGTATCAGCTACATCGGATGAAGCACTGAAAAACCATTTGCTCTCAGCATTGCCAAGCGAAGAATTCGCTCGTCTCGAACCGGATTTAGAGATCGTCTCGCTCTCGCTGGGCGAAGTCCTTTATGAGGCGGGCGAAAAGATGACTTACATCTATTTTCCGACCACGGCAATTGTTTCTCTGCTTTATATTATGGAAAATGGGGGAACTGCCGAAATAGGCATAGCTGGTAATAATGGATTAATCGGGCTTGCGCTTTTTATGGGCGGTGATTCAATGCCGCACCGCGCCGTTGTCCAAAGTGCAGGTGATACTATTCGATTGGAATCCGCGGCACTGCAAAACGAGTTTGAGCGCGGCGGTCTGTTTCAAAAATTGCTGCTGCGTTATACGCAGTCACTAATGACCCAGATTTCACAAACCGCTGTTTGTAACCGTCTTCACACTATTGAACAGCAACTTTGCCGCTGGCTGCTGATAAATCATGATCAGCTGCAAACCGATAAGTTGATAATGACGCAGGATTTGATTGCCAATATGCTTGGTGTCCGCCGCGAAGGTGTGACCCATGCCGCCCAGAAGCTGCAAGATCAGGGATTAATTTCATACGTCCGAGGAACGATTACAATACTTGATCGAATGGGGCTGGAGTCGACTGGCTGCGAATGTTACCAGGTTGTGATGAACGAATATGATCGTCTGCTCGGTAAATACATTTCAAAACAGAACCGTCCTTCAAGCAATTAGCTACCTCTTATTATCCCTCAAAAAAATGAAAAATATAAGTATTCTATAAGTGTGTAACCGCACAGACTGGAATGCTTGATTTATTATATTCTTCAGACATACAACAATTCGCCAGGTTCATCACCGACAGACTGTCCTAAACGCTATTCAGCAAATTTACTAAATACTTACAGTAAACCAAACAAAAGCTTTAGTAGCGACGGATGCCACCGAATGCACAAAAAAAATACGAACCCAAAAAAAATAAATGATAAAGAATTTAACCGAGAATGAAGCGCGCGAATTACTGCACGATCAAAAGTTTGGACATCTGGGCTGTGTACTGGAAAGCGGTGAGCCCTATGTCGTGCCCGTCAATTATTTGTTCAAAGATGATGGTATTTATGTTCATGTATTGCCCGGACAAAAACTGGATGCAATGCGGGTAAACCACAAAATTTGCCTTCAAGTCGATAAAATCGAAGATAGCTCGAGGTGGCAAAGTGTGATTGCTTTCGGTGACTTCCAGGAAATCAAAAGGATAAACGAGAAAATCGATATTCTGAAAGAGTTTTCCGCCTATTCCGAGCAATCAACACCGGTTGAAGCAATGATGGAAGAAAAATGGAATCAGGGAGGTCTGGTCGTTTTTCGGCTTAACATAAAACGAATAACCGGAATGTCGGAAAGCTGAGATTTTCTTTGAAACGATTGAAACAGAATCTTTACAAAATTTATCACCAGATCGCTTCGGAAATGCGTGAGTTTTATACGCTCAGTTTTTACCCGAATAAAGTGGCAGACGGCAAATGGCACCAATTGAGAATTGGGTTGCGCTCGGTCGAGGGAAGCAAACGATCCGCTTTAACTTACCGGCAGGGTTATCAAAGCCCTTTACCAAAGCGTTGAGCAAAACTTTTTTAGTGAAATGATGAATTGATATGGAAAAGAAATTCCTGAAAACAATCATCCGACGTTTATGGCTAGTCCATTTCAAGGATAGTTTATTTAAGCGGAGAAAATATGAAAATTTTAGTTGCGACCGACGGTTCGGATTTTAGCAAGGCGGCGGTTGATGCACTGGCGGACGTTGTCGCTAATCCTGAAAATACGGTTTTCAAAATTATTTCAACCGTCGAATACCCGATTATGCTTGTATCCGATTCGTTTGTTGGAGGATCGGCAGAATTTTATGACGGCATTGAAAAAGCAGGTCATCAAAACGGGCAAAAGGCGGCTGAACAGGCGGAAGCCCAAATTCGTTCATTGTTTCCCAATTTATCTCTCAATATAACGGCGGAAGTGGTAGACGGCTCGCCCCAGCGAGTTTTGGTGGAAAAAGCGCAGGAATGGGGCGCAGATTTAATAATCGTCGGCTCGCATGGCTATGGCTTTTGGGAGCGCGCGCTTCTCGGCTCAGTTTCAAATTCGGTCGTGCATCACGCATCATGTTCAGTTTTAGTGGTCAGAAACAAAGGTAAATAAAATGGCAAATATTCTAATTTTAGGCGGCGGTTTCGGCGGTTTAATGATGGCTGAACAGCTTTCAGATCTGTTTGGCAATAGCGGGCATCGTATTACGCTTGTCTCGCCGAAGGACAAATTTACGTTTTATCCGGCGCTTGTGCGGCTCGCCTTCGGCGATTGCAGTGAGGAGAACATTTCAATTGATTTGCCGGAAAAATTAAACGATTTGAATGTTCGATTTGTTCAGGGAGAGGTCATCAAATTAAACCAAAATCTTAAACAGGTACAGATTGCGGGCGAGGATTTTAACGGCGAAATCTCTTACGATTACCTGGTAATCGCTATGGGAAGAAGGCTGGCGACCGAAAAGATCGGCGGCTTTTTTGAACACGCACATCATTTGCTCGGAAGCAAAGCCGCGCTTAAATTCGGCGAAGCGGTCGAATCTTTCAAAAAGGGACATATTGTGGTCGGTCTATCTCCACAAGCCTTTCTGCCCGTTCCGGTTTGCGAAACCGCTTTTGCCTTGGCGAAAAAATTTGAACGAGAAATAGAAAAGGAAAAAATTTCAGTTAGCGTTATCTTTCCTGAAACAATTGAAACAGCTTTCGGCGGCGCAGACTTGCACGAGAAATTAGAAAAAGCGTTTGCGTTTCACCACATAGAAGTAATCACAGATTTCGCCGTCAAAGAAGTAACCGAAAAAGCGATTGTTTCCGCTGAAGGGCAAAAAATTAAATATGATTTGCTGATGTTGCTGCCGCCGTTTCGCGGACAGGCAATGATCGGCAAACAGGGATTTACCGACGAATTGGATTTCGTCGAAGTAGATGACTTTTTGCGCGTCGTAAATTTAGAAAATGCTTATGCAGTCGGCGATATTGCTTCTTTTACCGGACCGAAACTAGCGTTTACGGCGATCCGTCAGGCGCAAGTCGCCGCCGAAAATATCGCGACCGAACTTCGAGGCGGCACGCCGACAAAACTTTACCAGCACGACATCTCTCTTATCATTGACGAAGGCGGAGACGACGCGATTTTTCTGAATTACGGAGTTTTGGACAATACTTTGTACGGGTTAAAGACGGGCAAAATGTGGAGCCGGATGAAGAACGAACATAATCAATTGTGGCATGTCGTCCGCAACGGTTAATGAAAAAACAAAGTCTTTTATGAGTATGAAAAATGAATCAAAACTGAATCTAATTAAAAGCACTCACACTTTGATTTGGCTTTTCTTTAATTTTGTAATTTTTTATATGCTGTATGCCGCTGTCGTAAATAAACTGGATGTGTGGCTCTGGATTGGTTACGGAATTATATTTTTGGAAGCCATCACTTTACTAATCTTCAAATCCTTTTGTCCGGTAACGGTTTTGGCTCGGAATTATTCAAATTCAACAAAAGACAATTTTGACATTTATCTTCCCGAATGGCTGGCAAAACATAACAAGCTGATTTATACGAGTATTTTGATTGTTGTGATGGTCATCACCTTTTATCAACTCGTTAAATAATCTAGAGATTCACCGCATGTATTTTGTTCGGGCATTTGTGGTTTGGTTGTTGATAGTACTTGCAGAAAGCGTTCACGGCACACTGCGACAGCTTTTTCTCGCACCGCTAATCGGAGATTTTACGGCGCGGAGAATCTCGTTTTTTATTGCCGTCTTACTGATTTTTCTAATCACATATTTGTTTATTCGATGGATCAACGCAACGACCTTCAAATCGCTTTTCGCAGTCGGCTTGTTGTGGATGGTTTTGATGACGTTATTTGAATTCGGTTTAGGAATCTTCGTGATGAATTATTCTCGGGAACAAATGCTCGAAGATTACGACGTCTCTCGCGGCGGATTGATGGGATTCGGTTTGATTTTTATGATCTTCGCACCGTGGCTGGCAGCGAAACTGCGAAATTGAAACGCGGCAACGCAAAAAGGTCCGCGCGAGTAAAATCAATAAAATCTGCGGTCGAAGCGGGTCGCACAACTTAAAACATTTGATAAAGAAAATTTCAATACAAACAACCGAAACACAAGTTCTACGCGCGTTCAAAATGTTGCAGATTTCAAGAAACCAAGATGAATAAAAAAGTTAATTTAAGAAGCTTTACTTTTTGCCCGATGATGTTTTTTGCTTTGACCGCGAACGCATCGGCGCACGAAAAATGGTTTTACGAAACCGAAAACTAGGGCTTGCGCTGGGATTTATTTTTTCGCACTTGCCGCTCGTTCTTTTCGGAGCGGTTTTGCTCGAATCCGACCTTGACGATTTTTAACCGGACGTAACTCATCGGACATTTGCCGATCTACGGCACGCTCGCCGTTCTGTTGGTCTCCGGGACGCGAAAATCTCCAGCTCTGGCTTAGCGGACTACGAAAAGGACCACTGTCGATTTTGGAACATAACGAGCCGCAGTCGAAAACCATTAATGAAAAATAAATAAAGGACACGAATATTTTTATGAAAAAACTAAATCTTCAAACAGAAATCGAAGCTGGTAAAGATATTGAAAGCCATGTTTTATTCGACGGCGCGCAAAGAAAAATAATGCAAATAACTCTGCGCCGAAACGCGATTATAAAAGCCCACAAAGCCGCCGAGCCGATTACGATTCAATGCGTGGCGGGCGCGGGAGATTTGCTCGACGCCAGCAAAAATGAAACCCACGAACTTCTCCCAGGCGTGCTGATAACCGTCGAGCCGGAAATCGTTCATGAGGTCAGGGCTATACCCGAAGTATCAATTTTACTGACCAAATTTAAGGCTGACTAACAAAAATGGACATTCTTAAGTGTGCTGCGCATTTTTTCTTAAATAATGAATATTCTTGTCTAACATTGCGGCAGCTCATCGCTAAAAATTTCAATTATTCCAATAATATTTTGAACATTTTACGTGGCAGGAAACATTAGATACTGAATTAACTGTTGCTTTAGCGCTTATGATGGTTTGGCGTAATTGGGATGACAATATCAACGATAATGCGTATTCTTGACCCATCCGATGAATAATGAAGCAGGCGTAATAAACCTCGCCGCAACAAAAAGAAAACAGTAAGGAAAAGAATTTATGGCGCGAGTAGAAGAAATGACGAATGAAGAGATAAAAGCTCTTTTACAAAAGCTCGATTATGGACATCTCGGTTGCGTCAGAAACAATCGACCATATGTTGTACCAATTCATTTTGCTTATGAAGATCCAAATATCTATATCTTTACTACCGAAGGAATGAAAACCCAGATCCTTGATGAAAATCCGGAAGTCTGTCTGCAAGTCGAGGATGTGACTGATATAAAACATTGGCGAAGCGTAATTGTTAATGGTCGCGCTTCACGCCTCGTGCGGGAAGATGACCGCTTTTTCGCCATGAATTTTATTGAAAAGGTAAACCCGGCAAGAGTTCCGGCGCTGCACGAAGTCTGGATAGGACCAAAAGCCCGCAAGAATATGTCAGCGGTTTACCGGATTCATCTTGATTTTATCAGCGGGCGAAAAACAGTCGGCAAAAGTTAAGCTATACTTGTCACTTAATGACTAGTCACAATAATGTATTGGAGTTTCCGGGATAATATTCCATTTTTTTTGCAAAAAAAAATGAGGCTGTAAGAATTTTTGTGTGATTCAGGATTTATAAAATTCAGGAGAATTACACGTTGACAATACGAACAGAACTGCTTGATGAACTAATCAAGGATTATAAGAATCCGGAGGATTTGCTCGGCGAGAACGGATTATTAAAGCAGCTCACCAAAGCTCTGTCAGAAAGAGCGATGAATGCCGAGCCGAATGACGAACTCGGTTTTGAGAAGAACGACAAAAGTTCTTACCCTTCCAACAGAAATAACCAAGTGTACTGAAAAGACACTTCACAAGGATAAAAATGAAGATCATAAACTTGTTGATAAATGAAAATCTTTTAAAAGCAGAATTCGCACTCGATCAGGCAACCGCTGACAATATTATTGAACTTTCCCGGAATTATCTTCTGCTGCTTAATACCTATCGTGATGAGCTTTATCAACTTCGCAATATGCCGGAAATAAATTTCAGCCAGCAGTCTACTTTAGGTCGCGAGTTGATCGAGCAATCGAGAAAAGCGGTTCGCGCCGCATTAGAATTTACGGTGTGTGAACGCAATAAAACGCAAACACTTCTTAATTCATTTACATCAATTAGCGGCTATCAAGCAACAGAAACATTTAATCAGCTCAAATATAAAGGATTTGATAATTGGGAAACGCAATCAAGCGGAGTCCGTTTAAAAGGTATGATTAATGATGAATTTATGACTATTCCGCAAGCGGTCGAAACTGCCGGAAAACTTCGTCGTGATTCGTATATCGAACTAAAATCAAACTTTAATCAGCGGTAAAAAGTTTAAGTGTGATACAGTTAAACTATGCTTTATATAGAAATTCCTTATATTGATGAAAACAATCGTATAGACCGAACTTCCGCTCAAAATGAAATACAGATGTTGGAAATCAGCGATGAGGAAAAAGCCAACGTGTTTGACGCTATTTATCATCGCAAACCGAATGGAGTTGGCTTTGATAGTAAGGACCTAAAGGAAGTTATGTTACTTGAAACAGCCCTTCTAAGACTAGGCGTACCGTTCAGGCGAATAAAAGAGTAAACATCTTCTCATTGAAGCTTTTTCAAAATAAAAAAGCTTGTTTTAGCCCTAACCCAATCAATGAATAATTTATATACCTCGGGTACTTCAATCTACAAGAGGTATCTACAAGCATGTAACTAGAAGTTCCGGTAAAAATACCGATTTCCGATATTAGGTATTCATGCTTGTACAATTTCCGAGATGCATGACACCTTCATCACCTCCATAAGGTAATGTCATTTACATGAGGTTCCGAAAAGAGGTGTTCAAAATAGCTGAGAAAGAACACTTGTATTTTAAGAAGATTTCTACCCCTTCTGAAGTTTTCAAGACACGCGTGCAGAAATCCAGTGCAAGAAATTTCTTAATGTACATGGGGTGTCCAAAATGCTGTTGAATTCCAGTACTAACTTTTTATCGTTTCTTCATTTCGATTCTTCTTATAAAAACAACTTGATCAGAATAGATACAAAACTTCCCCACTCTTTTATAAGATATCTAAAAGAATAGTTTTAATATAAGGATCAGAGAGGCTCACTTTCGCTCATAAATGCCCTTAAATTACTTTTTATTGCTTTTTCCTGGCAATGTATGTAAGCGGAGGAAAACGTCTTAAATCGCCTTTATTTGAGTTTTGCGCAGATATTTATTTGCGTCATGTTAAGGCAGTTGAGTTTTTACGATTGAAATAACCCACAAAACTGGTAAAACTTCAGAAATTCGGCGTCTGATAAAGTCATAATAAACGGTTATTTGTCATTTATGTTATCGGACGTGAAGCTACTTTGTTTCTATCTCTTTCATCAGCCATTCCCAATCTTCTCGCGTATACGTATCCCCAAGTCCCATAAGAAACTCCTTCTGCCCTTTTTCAATATATCCAATAAAGGTTTTTAAGGTTGTCTCCCTTCCCTCTTCGGTTAACGGTTCGGCTTGATAGACTTCTACTGGTTCAGATGGCGGCTGCTTTCCGACATGTGAAGATTGGTTTGATTTTGATTTCGGCGATTCTTTTTGTGTTGGCATAAGGCGGCGGCGCAAATGTTCGGTTAAAAATGCCGGCGCGTTTGTAACACCTTTAGTTCGTGATGCCGCAATATCGAATTCCATTTTTATCAGTTCGGCAAATTCACGCCAATCTTCCGGCTTCCCTTTGCCTAAACTTTTCAATACTTCGTTCATTTCGCCGAAAGGCTCATCATCATTCTTAGTCTCTTGTTTTAAAGAAGGTTTTAAATTTTCGCTAACTTCTTTATTTTCTAGCGGATTAGTATGGGTAAGTGTAAGTAAATCTTGCCCCCTGTGTAAGGGTAAGTTTTCACTTGCCTTACCTTGTCCTTGCTTACTCTTACTTACACTTACTCCGCCAGCCTCTTCGAGTTCTTCGGGTATAAAAACCTCGTACTCCCATCCGGCGTGGCTGCCGATTGCCGGGCGGCTTTCGATCAGCCCCGCGGTTTTCAAATACCGGATATGAAGCTTCACGGCGTCCTTCGACAATCCCGTTAATGCGACGAGCTCATCTTTGGTTAATTGAACGGTTCGAGTCGGCACGATCGCTCCTCTGGTTTTTTGGTACAGCACGTCATAGGTATGTTTGCTAAGACCTCGAAAGTATTTCTCAGGAATTGCCCGCTTGGTAATTGAATTAGAAACCTTTGTGAAATCTCTTGTCGGTGATACTTCCGCTTCCTTACTCTTGCTTGCTCTTGCTTCACCATACTTACCCTTACTTACACCCTCTGTCTGTGGAACAATTTCAAGTTTTTTTTTATCCTGAGAAATCTTATTAATAGACCGAATATCCGCGATTTTAGGCGCGGATTGTTCTTTCTGTGTCTCTAACTCTTTCTGTCTGGCTGCCAGTCGCTCGAGTGCTGTGCTCATACCGCTACCTCTTCACCGATATGTTCTATCTCTTCGATCGGTATTTCATCAAGCTTATATTCCTTCATCAGAACGTAAAGATAAGCGCACATTTTAAGCACGGCGCGGGGAATTCCCGCCGTTTGGTTATAGATTCTCTCGATCGCTTCGTCGGTAAAAGGATTTGCTATCTCCGCGTACTCGCATTTGGTCGCAACCATCGTTTTGGTTTCCGCTAAAGTTAGGGCATTCAAGGTCGAATACATCACGATTCTCGATTTCAGATATTTATTGCGCTTGTTGTCGAGTTTGGTTTTGAGTTCGAGCTGCCCGGCAAGCACGATCTGGATAAGTTTTTCTTCGTTTGTTTCGAAGTTGAGCAGAGCACGGATAAGTTCGAGTTGTTTATTGTCGAGATTCTGCGCTTCGTCGATAAAAAGAATAACGTTTTTATCGGCGGCAAACTCCGAGGCTAAAAAATCGTTAAACAGTCTTTCCTGAGCATTGCGCGACGACTTAGGTTCAAGCCCGAATCCCAGGCATATTTCTTTCAGCATCGCGAACGGGGAAGGGAAGTTGGGCGTCGGCATCAGAAAAGTATTAAACTCATCCCGCGCGTCGTACTCGCTCCACAGATAGCGAAGAATAGTTGATTTGCCGAGTCCGACGTCGCCGAGAATACACGATAAGCCCTGCCGGTGATTGATCGTGTAGCGGGTTTTATGCAAAACAGCCCGCAGCGAATCGGTCAGATGCAAACTGAGCGGATTGGGTGAAATTGAAAATGGAGTCTCTGTTTTTGCCATACGGCGTTAAAATATCAGATGTCTAATAAAAATGGAAGCTGATTTCTGCATTGCATCCCGAAATGAGATGCAGTTTATTCCTTACCCATTCCTTTGGTTGTCTGTTTTAATTAATCTAATTGTACTTAAACTCATCATTATGGCTTTGTCTTACAAATGGTTAATTAGAACCCCCTTTTATAGCAAATTTCTTTGTAAAGAGAGATTTGCCTCACAAATCATCATAGTGAGAGTTGGTTTTTATTCATATAATCTGGTCTTTACCTCATTCAACAACCCATGACAATGTCCTGACATACGAATATTATTAAAATAAATGTATTTAGAATTAGAGGAAAAACAATAAAAAATTAGCATTACAACCTTGTAATATGTATCTAGTACCCTTTTGCTTAAAAATACTTGACCTATAATATCGTTTAAATGTATTATTCGACCCTCAAACAAAATAACCTTCGGTCTTAGGTTATCATTTACTAGATGAGAAAAATTGATCTGACAAGTTTCAGTATCGCAACTAGTGAGACAGCTCGAAATATCAATCGGCGGATTGTGCTTGATTTAATTCGCACTCGGCAGCCAATTTCACGAGCTGATTTGGCGCGTCTTTCAGGTTTGCAGCGAAGTACAATTTCGTTAATCGCCGATCAGTTAATCGAGGAACAATGGATTACGCAAGGCGCTTTCGGACATCTGCCGCGCGGACGCAAGCCCCGATTTTTGCATTTAAATGTTGAACGCGCAGGGATTATTGGTGTTAATGTGCGTCCGACAAAAACTACAATTGCCCTAGCTAATTTAAACGCGCGGTTTATTGCGCACGAGACTTTTACAACTGCGGCTGACCCGGATCAATTTATACAAGAGCTGAGCAATCGTGTTTCCGTTTTGATTAATTCGCACCCTGAAATCTTTTGTGAAGGTATCGGAATCAGTGTCCCCGGTCGCGTTAACCTGATGTCCAAGGAACTGATTTTCGCACCGAATCTAGGATGGCAGAACGTAAACTTTAAAACCCCTCTCGAACGGTCTACGGGACTTCCTGTCGAAGTGGAAAACGCTGCAAATGCCTGCGCGCTTGCAGAAATATGGTTTGAACGACGAACCGGCGGAGTCCGTGATTTAATTGCGGTTACGATTTCTGAAGGGATAGGAACCGGCATTATAGTTAACGGGCAGCTAGTTCGCGGTACAACAGGCATTGCAGGTGAATTCGGACACGTCTCGATAAACGAAAACGGACCGCAATGTAAATGCGGAAATCGTGGGTGCTGGGAGGTTTACGCCTCTAATGAAGCAGCCATTGATGAATATGTCAGAGCAACATCAAGCGGACGGACGAGAAAACACCCTAGCATTGATAAGCCAACTTTTGAAGATATTTTGTATTTAGCTGAGCAGGGAGACGTGAAAGCTATTGAAGCTATTGAACATATGGCGCATTACCTGGGTATCGGGCTGGCAATGCTGATAACCGGTATTGCTCCAAGCGTAATTGTTTTGATTGGCGAGGTTACGCGTGCTTGGGAACGTATTAATCCTATCATTAAACGAGTATTGGAAGAGCGTCTGCCATCAAATCAAAATGGCACACAGGTTTTACCCGCAGAAGATATTTTGCAGCCGAGATTGCGCGGTAGTATTGCACTAATTTTACAAAAACATTTCGGAGCACCAGCAACCGCCTAGCATTTTTAAGCGGTTATTGAAGGTAGTACTGATAATTTTCAATTTGTTTTAGACTCGAACTAAATGTTTATTGTTCAAAATAAACATCTTTCACTAAATTTACGGAGATATTTATGAAACCAAACAGACTTGCCCGTATGGCATTTATCCTGTGCCTGCTGGTTACAAGTGCCGGCATTGCCGTCGCGCAAACCGTTACCGGCTCGCTCGTCGGACATATTCAGGACGTGAACGGCGCAGCGATTCCCGGCGCCCGCATCGTTGCAACTGACGTTACTCGCGGCACTATGCGCGAAATTATCACTAATGAAGAAGGTAATTACACTTTTAGCAGTCTTGATCCCGGCATTTATCG
Organism: Acidobacteriota bacterium; assembly: GCA_025463125.1. Classification (GTDB taxonomy): domain Bacteria; phylum Acidobacteriota; class Blastocatellia; order Pyrinomonadales; family Pyrinomonadaceae; genus SXVE01. The sequence goes on from JAOAPX010000051.1 coordinate 16,465, forward strand.
AATTGAAGTTCAGCAGGAAAACTTCAAAAAACATGTTCGTGAAAATGTCGAAGTTGCCATTAACACGACGGTACGCGCCGATGCGACGCTGGAGGCAGGTGCGGTTTCGGAAGTTGTTCAAGTTGAAGCCGATCAGGTTTTGTTAAAAACTGATCGGGCGGACGTCAGCCAGCAGATTAGTGCCGAGCAAATCCAGGAGCTGCCTTTGTCGGTTGACCGCAATTATCAAAGTACGCTGGAGATTACGCCGGGCGTGTCCGAAGCCTCGCCGGTTGGCTCAAGCTTCGGCAATTCAAACGGATCGCTTACTAACCGCGTTAACGGGCAGAACGAGCGCTACAATAATTACCAGTTAGACGGAACCATCAATAACCAGACAAATGTTATTTCTCAAACGGTAATCGTTCCGCCGCCTGAAGCCATTCAAGTCGTTGATGTTTCGACCAATGCTTATGATGCCGAGCAGGGACGCGCTTCGGGCGGTGTAATCAACGTGCAGATCAAGTCCGGAACAAATGATTTTCGCGGCAGTGTTTTCGGCTATCACACAAATAGTGCGCTGAAAGCAAAAAACGCGATTGCCACAGTAGAGCAGCCGGAAACAAAACTGACGCAATTCGGATTTACATTCGGTGGTCCGATTATAAAAGATAAGACATTCTTCTTCGGCGATTATCAGCTCGGGCGTGACCGCCGGGGACAATCTGACATTTTTAGCGTGCCGACTGAAGCATTTCGTAACGGAGATTTTTCAGCCGCCAGCAGTATAGTTTACGATCCAGGGGTTGATGGCTTAACTCCGGCGGCAAGCCGTCCTGCCTTTGCCGGCAATGTCATTCCGCAAAATCGCATCAATCCGGTTGCCAGAGCGATTATGGCGCGTCTGCCGCTGCCTAATCGTCCGGGCTTAACTGACAATTACGAAGTTGCCGGAACATTTATACAAGACCGGGATTCGTTTGATGTAAAGATCAATCACAATTTTACTGATAACACGACGGGCTTTATCCGCTACAGTTTTTTTAATGCAAACACAGTTGATGCTCCCATCTTCGGCATATTTGGCGGACCAACCGCAAACGGCGGCGCCACGGCGGCAGTCGGACCTTCAAGAAACCACAGCGTTTCAGCTAACCTGACGCATGTTTTTTCAAATTCGCTAATTTCGGAATTTCGCTTTGGATACGTTCGGGTATATTTTGCGGCTCTGACGCCGACTGAAGATGACCTTGCAAAGCAGCTTGGCATTCCCGGAATAAACCAGGGTGATTTCTTTACCGGCGGAATGCCGCGGATGACAATTACCGGTTACGACTTTCTCGGTGCGGCGACGACGCTTCCGTTTGAATTCAAGGAAAACGATTACAACATCGTTAACAACTGGACGAAGACGATCGGCAATCACACGATTCGTTTCGGTGCAGATATAAGAATTCTGAACTTGGACAAGCATCAGGCTTCGGGCAGCAATCCGCGCGGTGAATTTACTTTCTCGGCAGGCGTTACGGCTCGCACGGGCGGCGCATCAACTAATGCTTTTGCCGCATTCCTGCTCGGTTTGCCGCAGCAGGTACGACGCACATCGGTTTTGCAGCTCGGCGGTTTTAAATTAAAACAGTATTTTTTCTTTGCGCAGGATCGCTGGCAAGTAAATCCTAAATTAACTGTAAATTACGGACTTCGATATGAAATTTATCCGTATTCAACAGGAATGAATGACGGCGACCAGTCGCTTTATGATATCGAGACGAATACTTCCTATATCGGAGGATTCGGTTCAGTTGATCCCAGAATGGGCATTAAAACTGAATATACTAATTTTGCGCCGCGTCTCGGCGTTGCTTATCGTCTTGACGACAAAACAGTAATTCGTGCCGGATATGGTCTGAGTTATGTTCCGATAATTCTAAACTCGCTTGTCAATCCGATCTTCGGCGCACAAATTGACCAGCAATTTCAGGGTACTTCCGCCGCTTTTCCCGCGCGCATCTCTCCAACCGGAAGCGTTATCACGCTTAGCACCGGAATTCCTGCTCCACTGGTTATTGATAATTCGAGCGGTATCGTCATTCCGCCGTCAAACGCTGCGCTGGCGACAACTAACCCCAATGCTCAGCGCGGTTACGTGCAGTCGTACAATTTTACGGCTGAGCGCGATATTTACGGATTTGTAACGTCTGTCGGTTATGTCGGCTCGCGCGGCACGCGGTTACCCGGTCAAGTCAACATCAATGCTGCCGGACCTGGCTCAACGCAGGCGCAACGACCGCTTAACATCCGTTTCGGAAGAACGGCTGACACGACTTACTCCGACTTTTCCCTAAGCAGTGCTTACCACTCGCTGCAAACCAGAGTCGAGCGCCGAATGGGAAGTGTCGGCAGGCTGACGCTTGCTTATACGCTTGCCAAGACAATCGATTACGCCGACGCTTTTGCAGTCGATAATGATATTGATATTAATCTTAATCGTGGACCGTCATCGAATGATAGAAAACACAATCTCGTGTTCAGTCACGTATTGCGTTTACCGTTCGGTCGCAATGGAAAGTTTTTCAAAGAAGGAATCGGGGCGTCGATTTTCGGCGGATTCTCTCTGAGCGGCATATTCGTAGCGCGCTCCGGAACACCGGTAAATATCACCGGCACGAGATTGACGGCTAACGCCACGCAGGGAAGCTTGAATCGTCCTGACCAAATAGGAAAAATCGTTTACCTGGGCGGTCTCGGACCGGGGAAAAAATATTTCGATATTTCAGCTTTCGCCGAACCATCTCCGGGAACGTGGGGCAATGCCGGGCGCAATTCCGTGCGCGGTCCGAGCTACTTTAACTACAACCTGACCATGGCACGCACGTTTAGATTGACCGAAATGTTTAAACTGCAGCTCCAGGCGTCGGCATTTAACGTAACAAACACTCCGCATTATGCTGATCCTAACGGCAACTTTACGTCAACTGCATTCGGCGAATCGAGAAGCACTTCGGGCGAGCGTCAAATCCGTCTGGGAGCGAAGCTGACGTTTTAAACAAATTGAAGCCAAAACAATATTTGAATTTTGCTGATCATTTTTTTACCGTTTTGGCTTCAATTTCTCTTTGTTTAGTGCGTGCAACAGCAAAAAGCGCGGCTCTAGCAGATTTCTGAAAATAAGCAGCGGATTGGAACAGACGCTGGGCGCGGGAAGTTTCCGTAAAAGAAAATTGCTGTCACCGACAATCTAGTTCCATAAACATCAAGGAAGGATATAGAGATAGAATCTAATGAAAAAACAAAATTCCAAAACTGGGTTGAAAGGATATGTTTACTGCCTGCTGGCTGCGGCGGTTTTGCTGGCGCATGGCGCGGTTCAAGTTACAACGGCGCAGAATTCTGCTCCGCAAAACCTGCAAATTGTGAATAACCAACCGTTTGCGGTGAGAATGCCGATGCGCGTTCAGAACGTAGATTTGCAGGGAAGCAATTGGCGCACTTCAAATAATAAACCCGTTCAGGCGGACGGTGACGGCATGATTTTTATCGCTGATGCTGCCGCTTCATCGAGTCAGAATCTTCGTCTTCAAAACAGCGCGGCGCGCCCGCTGGCAAAGCTTTTTTCGCTTAGTCCGGCACCGGGCGGCGTATCGCTTAAATATGCCGATATCGAAGTCGGACAGTTTTCGTGGGATATAATTTTCCGCGATTCGCGTCCTGAAGAATTAAAAGGCGTTGCTTATTCCACCAAAGAGGATTTCTCAAAAATATTTCAATCGCTTCCAGTCAAATTCGAGAAAGTTGCTGAAGGGGCTGTTTTCGATACGTGGCGCGGCGCGGCAAGCAAAAGCGGTTTGCAATTGACTATCGAACTGCGCGCTTTTCACGAAGGTTTTTTAGATATTAATTCGGAACTTAAAAACGTCGGCGCGAAAAAAACCGAAAAGGTTTACGCGGCGGTTTTAACTCGCTGGCAGCAGCCGAACCAGACCGAACGCGCCGTTTGCTACGACAACCGGATTGCGCCGCTCAAAGAAAACGAATGGACAAATTTTCGCGCCGGGGAAAGCCGCAACTGGTACGTGCAGCGCGGCGTCGACTGGATTCGGACGAATTTTAATAACCGCGCTTCTGTCGCCCTGATGCACGATTTTTCCCAGTCTTTTACAGTTCACCAGGAAGCGACCAAAAACCGTCAGGGGCGCTGGCTCGGCGCAAATATTCCGCAGTTCGGTTATGAAACTCAAACAGCGGGAAACGACATTTATTCGCTGACCGAAATTGCGCGCTCGAATCTTCGCTCGTATCTTGGACGATACGAGGACAATCGTTTGATGGAGCCGGGAGATGGCGTTAATTTTTCGTCTCGTCTGGTATTCAGCAAAACGCCGCAGACCGATGAGCAGGTCGATCAAATGTTTGTCGCTTACGCCAGCTATGCCGAACAAAAACAAACGGGCAAAAACATTGAACTTTCGATCGGCGTGCCGTACACCCGTTTCGGAACAAATTACTTTCCTTATTCGACGCTCGGCGAAAATTTCGACATAAAAAAACTTCCGGGAATGGACAGGGATTCCTACTGGGCTTTTGCCGCCGATACGGTTAATAAATGGCAGCTTTTTGCCGACGATATCCGGCGCGATCTGCGCATTGCCAAAACGCTGGGTTATGAATTGATCCGCCTGCACCATCTTGAATTACTCAACGGAGTCGAGAAAGAAAAACGATTCGAGTATCTGGATTTCTTTTTTGGCGAAATGAAGAAATTAGGCTTTAAGGTTTTGATCGATGCCAAGATTTCAGCCGCCGACACCGCCGAAATAGTCACGCGGTACCGCGATATGATCGACGGGGTCGAAATCGATAATGAAGTTTTGATTTTCGGCATAAATGATGACGCGCCGGCTTACTGGAAGCGGGTTTATAAAGCGGTCAAAGAAGTCGCGCCGGAGATTCCCGTGAACCTGACGGGGCATACAAATATGGGCATGTTCGACCGGCTCGATAAATTAGGCGTGCCGTTCGATATGGTCGGGCAGCACGCTTACGCGGACGGGCTCGATTCGCTCGCCAATATGCGCGGTTTTTCGCTGGCGGCGGCGAGCTACGCGCGTCGAATCGGCAAACCGCCGATTATTACCGAATGGAACTGGCGCTTTTTAACCCGTATGACGCCCGAAGATCGCGCCAAAGTCTACGCACCGGTTTTCGAAAACGTTTTAAAGACGCGCTCAATGCCGACGATGTACCAGTTCCAATTTAACGAGAATCTCGCGATGAACCCGCGTGTTCTTAAAGGAATCCGCCATTACGAGCAGATCTGGCTCAGCCGACGCCCGAAACCGGAAGCGTTTGTTATGGCGGATTTGATAAAAAAATACAGCGCTCCGACGCATCCGAATCGCTCGGTGAACGTCGAACACGTAATCGTTAATTTAGACGAACGCGGACAGGGAACGGCGCAATTTCGCGTAACCAATATCAGCAAACAAACCTTAAAGCTGCAGCCGACGCTTGAAGTTTCAGCCGACTTAAAAGCGGAATTTACAAAAGCGCGGGCGTTAAATTTGAAACCGGGCGCAACTACGGTTGTAGGTGTGAATTTACAGGCTTTGCCGACTGATAATTCGCCGGCTCCTTTGCCGGGATTTTATCACGCTTTTTTGCGTCTCGAAGGAACCGGCGGAATAGTGCGCTACGGCTGGGCGGAAGCGAGACTGGCGGGATCTTTCCCGTTTGATTCGACGACGAAAACCGATGTGGTTTACGGCGAAGGCGCGGCGGCTTTTAATCTGAATCGCCCGCTTGCGGTCGTCTACGGGGATGATTCGCCGATTCAGGATGTGGAAACGGCGTATGCGCTGGTCAATGCCGTTGAAAGCGCGACCGGACGACCGGTCGGCATTTATACGCTGAAAGATTTGCCGAAAAATGAAAGAAGCGCTTTGCTGCTCGTCGGAACGGCAAAAACAAATAAGCTTATCGCGCAAGTTAATAATGAAATCCCTGCGAATTTGCGCTCGGCAAAACAGTTTGTGGCACGCGTAGCGGGCGAAAGCTCCGGCGAAGACTGGCTTGTGTTCAGCGGCGCTGACCCGGTTGAATCTGAACGGGCGGCGATGGATTGGCTGCTGCGTTTCTGGACAAAGGCGAAAGATTCGGCGGCGCGTCGCGTCGGGCTCGTCGAAAAAGAGCTGCCGCTCGGTTTTGACCCGGCACAATTACCATAAAATTCAAGGAATAGATTTATTTATATTTAAATGAAAATAGTAGATATTAAAGCGACGACCGTAACGGTGCCTTTAGAAGCGTCGCTTCGTCATGCCAACGGCTGTCATTGGGGCAGATTCGTCAGAACGATTGTCGAAGTGGAAACCGACGAGGGAATAATCGGCTTGGGCGAGATGGGCGGCGGCGGAGAAAGTGCCGAAGCGGTTTTCCGCGCGATGAAATCTTACCTGGTCGGGCACGATCCGGCGAATTTAGAGGAAATGCGCTTCAAAATCGCCAATCCGACCGCCTCTTTATACAACAACCGGACGCAGATTTTAGCCGCGCTCGAATTCGCCTGTCTCGACATTTTAGGGCAGAAATGGAACGCGCCGGTTTACGAAATCTTAGGCGGCAAACTACAGGATAAAGTGCCGTTCGCTTCGTATCTGTTTTTTCGCTACGCCAATTCGAACACAGGAGAAGGCGAAGTCAGAACCGTTGAACAACTCGTCGAGCACGCCAGAGACTTGAAGGAAAAATACGGCTTTACGTCGCATAAATTAAAAGGCGGCGTCTTTTCTCCCGGATACGAGCTTGAATGCTATCGCGCCGTCGCCAAAGAACTCGGAACCGATTCGATGAGCGGCGATTCGTTTCGCTTCGACCCGAACGCCGTCTATTCGACCGAGCAGGCGATCTGGTTCGGGCAATCGATCGAAGACATTCGCAACGATTATCTGGAAGATCCGGTTTACGGTTTGAACGGAATGCGAAGAACCAGAGAAAAAGTGCGGATGCCGCTCGCGACAAACACGGTCGTCGTCGGATTCGAGCAGCTTGCCGCCAACATTCTGAATACGGCGGTGGACGTGATTCTGCTGGACACGACCTTTTGGGGCGGCATTCGTCAATGCGTCAAAGCCGCAAGTGTCTGCGAAACATTTCAGATGGGCGTGGCGGTTCACTCATCGGGCGAGCTCGGCATACAGCTCGCGACGATGCTGCATCTCGGAGCCGTTATTCCGAATCTCTCTTTTGCGGCGGACGCTCATTATCATCATTTGACCGACGACATTATCGAAGGCGGCAAATTCGAATACGAAAACGGCGCGATAAAAGTGCCAAACGCGCCCGGCTTAGGCGTCAAGCTCGACCGCGACAAATTAAACGAATACAGCGAGCTGTATAAACGACTCGGCGGATACCCGTACGATCAGGACCCTTTAAGAAAAGGCTGGACGCCGACGATACCCAATAATCGATGGGCTGACCCGAATGACGCCCGAATTCCGGAAATCAAATTTTAACCCTTACAAATTTAATATATGAGCAACACAACAATTAACCGACGTGACTATGCCGTTTCTGAAGATGGTTCAAATTCTGAAACGGCACGTGATATTGATGAACTGCGCCGGCAGGTTGATGAAATCGTTCAGTCAACTCCTGTAGTGGATTTGCACACGCATCTTTATGCGCCTCAATTTAACGAACTCGGTTTATGGGGAATCGACGAATTACTGAATTACCACTATTTGATTGCCGAGCTTTTTCGTTTTTCAAGCGTGACGTACGAAGGATTCTGGCGACTGGAAAAACGAGCGCAATCGGATTTGATCTGGAAAACCTTGTTTGTTGAAAACACTCCGCTGTCAGAAGCCGCAAGCGGAGTTGTCCGGGTGATGTCCGAGCTCGGACTTGATACAAGCGCCCGCGATTTGCGCCAAGCGAGAGAGTTTTTTGAATCGCAAAATGCGGAAGATTACCTTGAAAAGGTGCTGGAAATCACCCGCGTCACGGACATTGTGATGACAAACGATCCGCTCGACGAAATCGAAATCAAAACCTGGAATTCGGGCGAGAAGATTGATTCTCGCTTTCACGCGGCGCTTCGTCTTGACCGGCTTTTAAACGGCTGGGCTGACGCCGTGCCGCTGATCAAGGCGCAGGGTTATGACGTAAAGGAAACAATCGATGACGCCACAATCAAGGAAACGCGCCGTTTTCTCGATGACTGGATTGGGCGTATGAAACCGCTTTATCTGGGCGTCTCGCTGCCCGATGATTTTGCCTACCCGGAAGAAAGCGCGCGCGGACGTCTTTTGCGCGATGCTGTTCTGCCGACCTGCAAAGAACATGATGTTTCGCTCGCATTGATGATCGGCGTCAGGCGCAGGGTGAATCCCGCTCTGAAACTTGCCGGCGACGGACTCGGTCGGGCTGATGTCGGCGTGGTTTCGCGCATTTGCGCCGAAAATTCGGACGTGCGTTTTCTTGTCACGTTTTTGTCTCGGGAAAATCAACACGAATTGTGCGTTGCCGCCAGAAAATTCAGCAATTTAATGCCGTTCGGCTGCTGGTGGTTTTTAAACAATTCTTCGATCATTTCCGAAATTACGCGCGAACGGTTTGAACTTTTGGGGACTAGTTTTATCCCGCAGCATTCGGACGCGCGCATTCTCGACCAGTTGATTTACAAATGGAGTCACTCGCGGCGGCTGATCGCCGAAGCGCTTTTCGAGTCTTACGCCGGTCTCTGGCACAACGGGCGCCGCGTCAAGCGGTGGGAAATCGAACGCGACGCCGAAAAACTTTTCTCCGGTAATTTTCGCCGCTGGGTCGGGCTCGATGCCGGCGGGCAAAGTTTTGGAACAGAGCAAAATTACAACGAAACCAAATAATAAAATTAATGATACAAGCAGAAAATATTACTGATTTAACCGGGCGAACGGCTGTTGTCATCGGCGGAACTTCCGGTCTCGGACGCGCAATAGCAACGGGGCTGGCGCGCTCCGGGGCAAATGTTGTCGCAGCCGGCAGGCGCCTCGAATTGATCGAAGAAGTTTGCGCGGAAATCGAAAGCCTCGGACGCGAAACGCTGCGGCACACGGTTGATGTCTCAAAGCGCGAATCGATCGACCTTTTGCGCGATGCAGTGATCGATCGATTCAAAGGCGTCGATATTTTGGTTAACGCCGCCGGTCGAACTGCGCGCACGGCTTCCGCAAACGTTGAAGAAGCGGAATGGACGGCGATCATCGATACGAACTTAAACGGGATGCTGCGCGCCTGCCAGTCTTTTTACGAACCGCTTAAAAAATCCGGTTCCGGGCGAATCGTTAATATCGCTTCGCTGGCGTCCTTTGTCGCTTTTCACGAAGTCGCCGCATACGGCGCGTCAAAAGCCGGAGCTTTAGCTTTGACCAGAAGTCTCGGCTGCGAATGGGCGCGCGACGGAATAAACGTGAACGCGATTGTTCCCGGCGTTTTCCCGACCGAGTTGAACGAAAAATTATTAAACGGAACCGAACGCGGGCGGGAAATTTTAATGCGAACGCCGATGAAGCGTTTCGGGCGTACCGAAGAAATAACCGGCGCAGCCGTTTTCCTCTCCTCGGCTGCCGCTTCGTTTATCACAGGGCAATCAATTGCCGTTGACGGCGGCTTTCTCGCTTCGGGAGTTAATTCATAAAAGGAGAGTATAAATGGCTGTAGAAAATGCTTTTGACGGATCGAATCGAATCAAATCTTTAACCGAAACGGGAGCTGAGGAATCGGCGGCAAGCGTAACCGGGACGATAGCGGAAGCTCACGAACAGGCAAATGTTTCGAGCGGAGGCAATTTTCGCTGGGTCATCTGTGCTCTATTGTTTTTCGCGACGACGATCAACTATGTTGACCGACAGGTTCTGGGAATTCTCGCCAAGCCTTTGCAGCAGGAACTCGGCTGGTCGGAATCCGATTACGGTTTTATCGCAACGGCTTTTACGGGCGCATACGCCATCGGTTTGCTGGTGGTCGGTCGTATGATGGATTGGCTCGGCACGCGCAAAGGCTTTTCGTTTGCCATCGTTTTCTGGAGTCTGGCGGCAATGGGACACGCGTTTGCGCGCTCGGCTATGGGCTTCGGAGTAGCGCGTTTCGCTCTCGGACTCGGCGAGGCTGGCAACTTTCCCGCAGCCGTTAAAACAACCGCCGAATGGTTTCCGAAAAAAGAAAGGGCGCTGGCGACGGGGATTTTTAATTCCGGTTCAAACGTCGGCGCAATTATCGCGCCGCTCGCCGTGCCCTGGATTACTGCCGTCTACGGCTGGCGCGAGGCTTTTATTATTACGGGCGCGCTCGGTTTCGTCTGGCTCATATTCTGGCTCTGGCTTTACCGGCGTCCGGAAGAACATCCGCGCCTTTCAAAACAGGAATTAGCTTATATTCAAGCGGATGCCGCCGAACCGACAACGAAAATCAAGTGGGCGAGTTTGATTCCGCACCGGCAAACATGGGCGTTTGCCGCCGGAAAGTTTTTCACCGACCCGGTCTGGTGGTTTTTTCTCTTCTGGCTGCCGAAATTTTTAAATGAAAATTACGGGCTGACTTTAACGCAGATCGGCGCGCCGCTGATTGTAATCTACGTTGCGGCGGATTTCGGGTCGGTCGGCGGCGGATACCTGTCATCGGCGCTGATAAAACGCGGCTGGACGGTCAATCGCGGGCGCAAAACGGCGATGCTCGTCTGCGCACTCTGCGTCGTGCCGATTTATTTCGCTGTTCACGCGGCAAATCTTTGGACGGCTGTAGCGCTTATCAGCCTTGCAACGGCGGCGCATCAGGGATTCTCAGCCAATCTTTACACGATTGTTTCAGATACGTTTCCGCGCCGCGCCGTCGGATCGGTCGTCGGCATGGGCGGTTTTGCCGGTTCAATCAGCGGAATGCTTGTCGCTTCGGCGGTCGGGCTTCTGCTGCAGGCGACGGGAAGTTACACGCCTATTTTTCTTCTTGCTTCGGTTGCGTATTTATTTGCGCTCGGCGTAATTCACCTGCTCGTTCCGCGCCTTGAAGCGGCAAAAATTGATGTTGCGGAAGTTTAATTTTATGAATTATCGACACTTGTGTTTATTTTTTGCTTTGTTGTTTTTTGTGTTTTCAACCGACGGTTTCGCCCAAAAAGTTTCTAACGGTGAAATCAAGCTCGATGCGGGAAAACTGCAAAACGGCTCAAGCGTCGATTTGAGCGGAAGCTGGTTTTATCGACCGGATTACGCGGTCAAAGGCGGCGAAAAAATTGAATCTTCCGTTATTTCGAAAGATGATTTTGCGGTCGGCGTGCCGCAGTTTCTAAATCCGGTTCGCTGGTGGCTCGATGATTCGGAAAACTTTAAAAAAAGCGAAGCCGCGCGAATGAAAAAGCTCGGTTTCGCTACCGACCGCGCAGAAGAAGGCTGGTATAAGCTGTCGATCGATTCCGGAAAACTTCCCGCTGATAAAAGAGTTTTCATCGAATTTGACGGCGTGGCGATGAAGTCGAAAGTTTTCTTAAACGGTCAAGAACTCGGAAATCACACCGGAATGTTCAGCCGTTTTCAGTTTGATCTGACGCCGCATCTTAAAACGGGTAAAAATCTGCTCGCCGTCTGGGTTTCGATGGAAAAAATTCCGGTTTCCACTGTTTCTCTCGGCACAGCCGTGACTGTGAATCTTACGGCTTCCAAAGTTTTATCTCTGAGCAAAGGAATGTTCGGACCGCTGACGCCGGTCGACGATAACCGCGCTTATGATCTGCACGGCATCTGGCAGCCGGTTCGCTTAACCGTCCGCGGAGCGGCAAAACTCGAAGACGTTTATTTCGTTCCTACTTTGAGCGGGGCAAAAGTTCACGTCGAAGCGCGCGGGCTCGGGACGAATCAGAGAGCAGTCGTCAAAGCACGCTGGATTGATCCGCAAACAAACAAATTGTTTGCGCAGGCAAAGCCGCAAACGTTTCAATTAAATTCCGCGGTATCAAACGCGACGCTCGAGATTGATAATCTTAAACCGCGGCATTGGACTCCTGCCGATCCTAATTTGTACAAACTCGAAGTGACGCTCGAATCGGAACGAGGCGAAATTCTCGATAAGTTCGCGCAAAAAGTGGGCTTTCGCACTTTTGAAGCGCGCGGCAACAAGCTTTTCTTAAACGGCAACCCGTATTGGCTGCGCGGCACAAATCAGCTGCCGTACGGCAAGAATCCGTGGGATGCGGCGCTTGCGCGAAAGTTGATTCAGGCAATGCACGACAACAACCAGCGCGTGACGCGAACGCACGCGACGCCATGGAACGAGGCGTGGCTTGATGCGGCGGACGAAATCGGGCTCGGCGTCAGCATTGAGGGTATTCGCCCGTGGGCATTTGTCGGCAAAATCGGCGCGACTCCGAAAGATTTGTTCGAGCATTGGCTGATGGAAAACGCCGATGTGGTCAAAAGAATTCGCAATCATCCGAGCGTTCTGATCTGGACGATCGGCAATGAAATGCTGCTGAGAGACAACGAGAACCCCGAAAAATGGAAACAGCTTTCCGACGTCGTCAAGCAAACAAGAGAGCTTGACCCGACGCGTCCGACCGTCGTTTCTTCATCGTATCAGCGAGAGCCGGAGCTTTATTCGAAAGTTATCGAGCCGCACAAAATAGACGACGGCGACATTGACGATATTCACAGCTACAAAGGATGGTATGCGGATTCGCCGTTTGTCACCGATTCCAAGTTTGAAAAAGAACTCGCAAAATCGAAATGGAACCGCCCGTTTATCGGTCAGGAAATGTCAACCGGGTATCCGGATTTGGACACGGGTTTGCCGGTTTTCACGTACACGAAAAATCAGCGCTCGCCGCAGTCGTGGGTCGGCGTGCATTCTTATCCCGGAAGTGACCCGGAGATTTTTCTCGAACACAACCGCGCCGTGACCAAGCGCTGGGCGGAACAGCTCCGGTTTGAGCGCGCCGATAAAACCGCCGGATTTATTTTATTTTCAGCCGAATGCTGGTTCGAAGGCAGCTTTGACGAGGCGCGCGTGAAGCCGTATCCGGTCGTCGAAGCGGTGAAATACGCTTTCGCGCCTGTCGGGCTCGCATTGGAAACGGCGCAGCGCAGATTTTATGCAGGCGACGCGATAAAAACTTCGGTTTTCGTGACCAACGACGACGAACAATTTCGTGATTTGCAAAATTTATCGCTCGAAACTTTTTTTGTAGATCAAAACGGAAAACAGATTTCGTCAAATAAATCGGGAAATTTAGCGGACTTGAAATATTATGCGACGGCGAAAGTTCCGGTCGAAATAAAGATTCCGCAAACTGAAAATGCGCGCACGAAATTAAGTTTGGTGACTAAGCTCCGGCAGGAAAATAGGGAAATCAGCCGCACCGTCGATTTGGTCGAAGTTTTCCGGAGACCGGCTGCGGACAAATTGCAGACGAGCGCTGTAAATCTCTCGCTCGGCGCTGAAATGTCGAAACTTGTCGAAGAGCGATTTCAATCGGTCAGCCGGAACGCCGCGCCTGATTCAGTCGTTTTTGTCGGCGAAGGCGCCGCGCTCGATGAATTAAAACCGGGCGGAAAACTTTACAGCGCAGCCAGTGAAGGATCGACCGTAATCGTTTTTTCACCCGGCGCGAAACTACAGGAAATTTTTCCGGATGATGTCATGAGCGTCCGCAAAGTTTCCGGCGAATATGCCGACTGGACGCCGGCAACCGGCACCAAACTCGCCCAAAACCTCGAACCGATGGATTTGAAGTGGTGGGCACGCACAAACGATTGGCGAGTAATGGTTGCAAGCGAAGCGCATCGCCTGAATCCGAGCGGCAAGGCGCGAGAACTCGTTCGATTCGTTCCGGCGCACGGCTATATCGCGCTCGACAGAGTTCCGGAATTTATGGCGACGACGCTTTTTGAGATTCCCGTTGGAAAGGGGCGCGTCTGGGTCTGCGATTTCGATCTGGAAGAATCGATTGCCGCTGATCCGGCGGCGCGAATATTCGCCGAAAACCTTTTAGCGGCAGCCGCCGATCCTGATTCGACGCGCGTTTTAGTGAAAATGCCGGCTCATGAAGAAATGCTGACCGGTAAAAAGGTCTCGCCTTAAGAGGCGAGGATAAATTAAACGGGAAAAGATAAATAACGGCAAAGCGCCTTCTTTTAACTTTTAATTTTTGTTTTGCGCAGAAAAAGTCATAGGCAAACGCACAAAAGCTTTAGGCGGTTACTGAGTCATCAGTAGCCGCTCGCCCGATGATAATCGCCGCGCCAAAAAAATTAAGTTACGAGCGTTTAGCCGCTATCGACCAGCGAGAAATAAAAATAAAGCGGAATAATCGCCTATAAATTCAAGAATTTGAGAATTAGGCGATTCATCTCAGGCAAAGGGCTTAAGACAAATTTCCAGGAGAATCTAAATTATGAAAAGAAGAGATTTTATTTATCTGAGCGCGGCGGGAACACTAGGTTTGGCAACCGGCTCTTCGTTTGCATCGCCGCTTGCATTTATGGGGAAAGGCAGTTCCCGGGAGTCGATCGATTTTTATTTTCTCGAAATACTTGAAGGCTTTTTGCGAAATGCCCGTCAAACTTCCGACAGTTTCGCCGTCTGCGATTTTCCGCAAGGAACGATGCTCAAGAGCTGCTTGACGCCTTCAGGGAAAACTTATGTTTCGGTGGCACGGATGATGCCGGCGATTGCCGCCTGGGTGATGGCTAAAAAACAACCGTCCGTTTTTCGCGTCGGCAATGAATCTTTTAATTTAATGGATGTGCTGTTGGCGGCATTTAAGAACTCGTTTAATCCGGCGCACCCGCATTACTGGGGAGAGCCGCCGGCAGATAAACCGACGCAGCGTTCGGTTGAAGCAGCGCTTGTGGCATGGGCGCTTTGGCAGCTCGGCGACGATTTTCTGGCAAAGCTCACCTCGAAAGAACGTGCTGATATCAATAAATGGCTGGAAAGCTGCACGCAGGTTCCGGAGCGCGAAAATAATCACGCGTGGTTTACGGCGATGAATCAGGCGGCGCGGCTTTCTCTTGGGAAAAAATGGAAGGAATTCTCCGGCTCTGAAGAATGGATGCTGGCTGACTTAAAAGCGATGGAAGGGCTCGCCAAATCCGCCGAAGACGGCTGGTACAGCGATTCGCCCACGCAATCGGTTTACGATTATTATAATTTTTGGACTTTTGCGAGCCATTTCCTTTACTGGAACCGCATGATCGGCAAAGATTACCCGGAATTTTCAGCCCGTTTCAGTGCCAGATTAAAGAGATTTCTAGAAAAAACCCCGTACTTTTTTGCCGAAAACGGAAGTCATATTTTGTTCGGGCGTTCGCTCAGTTATCGGTGGGCGGTTTTGATGCCGCTCGTCGAATCTTACGTGCAGGGACTTTGGACGGAATCGCCCGGGTTGCTGCGCTCGCTGGTTCGACGAAATCTCGAATATCACTGGAAGGTCGGAACATTCGACAAAGAAAACGGCAAGCTTCGTGAAACTTTAACAGAACATGGCAGCACGGCGGTCAGGGAAATTTACATCGATAACGGGCATCCGTACTGGTGTATGCAGGCTTTTTCGCTTTATTCGATTCCGCAAAATGATGCTTTCTGGACAGCAAAAGAAGAACCATTGCCGGTAGAGCGGGCTGATTACAAAATTCGGCTTGAAAAACCGCAGCTGATGCTCATCGGCACGAAAAAATCCGGTCAGGTGCGTCTTTTGGAAGCGCGCAACGAATCGCGACGCCCGCGTTATCGCGACGGTTATCATAAATTCAGTTATTCGTCGCACTTTCCTTTTAATTATACATCTCTTGAAGACCGCTCGACGTGGGATCAGGCGCTTGTCTTTCGAGATATGGAAACGGGTTTATGCTACGGTCGTAGCGGCATAAAAACCGGCTCGCTGACCGCTGACGGTATAGAAACAGAATGGTGGGCGCAGCTCGGCTCTTTGCGCTTCGACGTCGTTACGCGCATTGACATAAAAGGTGAATTTGAAGAACGCGCGCATATAATTACGGCGCCGGCAAATGCACTTAACAAAATTGAAGTTTTAGAAGGCTCGTCGGTTTTAGGTTTGATGAACGGCGAAAATTACGAGCGAACTGTAAAACCAAAGCTCCGGATACTTCGCTCGCCACACAGCAAAATGGTCGTTGCCTCATGGAATATTGAGGGCTTTGATCGGCTCGAAACAACCGAGACGTTCGATAAAAAAATCCAAACCAACGTCAACGTCATCTACCCGCGAATGGTTATTAATACTTTGCAAAAGCAGTTGACAGCCGGGCAAACAAAGCTCGTCAGCCGCCATTACGCAAGCCCTCGACCGCTCAAGTTAAAAGAGCTTTTGCGTCGATCTGTTTAGTATAATTATATTTGTTAATTAAAGAACGGGAGGATTCATGTTTGAAACGACGCACCGTTTATTTAAGAAGGAATGAGGAAACAGTTCGATCAAGCGGATTATGCAACAAGTTTTTATCCATACCGTGAAGCTCAAGTTTTTAAGTCTTCTCCTTTTGTTACTCACTCCCGCCACAGCTCTTGCGCAGCAGGCGACTTTGCGCGGTCAGGTTGTGGATTTGCTGGGAGGGATTGTCATCGGCGTTACCGTAACAGCGATCGATAGCGAAGGGAAGCAGCGAACCGCCATAACCGACGAACAGGGACAATACGTTTTTCCGGCACTCTTGCCGGGGCGTTATACGGTGCGGGTTAACGGACATGGGTTTTCGGCTTATGAAAAGCTCGGGTTGAATGTTACAGACGGTCGTACTGAATCGCTCGATATAATATTGAAAGTTGCCGGGGCGGCAGAAGAAGTTATCATAAATTTAGCTGAGGAAAATGGTGTCGGAACCGAGCCTGAAAATAATTCCGATGCGCTGGTTTTGAGCGGCGACGATCTCGATTCTTTGCCTGATGACCCGGAAGATTTAGCCGAAGCATTACAGGCGCTTGCCGGTCCGTCCGCCGGACTTGACGATGTAGGACAAATTTACATTGACGGTTTCACGGGCGGCAGGATTCCTCCAAAAGAATCAATTCGTGAAATTCGCATTAACCGCAATCCTTTTTCAGCAGAATTTGAACGGTTCGGTTACGGACGCACAGAGATTTTGACAAAACCCGGAACGGACAGGTTTGGCGGGCATGCATTCTTCAATTTTAACGATGAAAGCTTGAATTCCCGCGCGCTTTTCGCCTCTGCGCGCGCGCCATTTCAATCGCGCCGTTTCGGGGGCAACGTCAGCGGTCCGATTATGTCCAAAAAGCTTTCGTTCTTTTTCGATTTTCAGCGTCGTGTTGTTGACGCCAATGACAACATTACGGCGATTATTCTCGACCCCTCGCTGAATCCCGTGCCTTTTAATCAAACGCTTTTGTCGGCTTCGCGCGGCACGACATTCAACCCGCGCGTCGATTGGCAGATAAACGACACAAATATCCTGGTCGCCCGGTATAGTTTTGAAAAAAATGAGCGCATAAATGAAGGTGTTGGCGGATTCAATCTGCCTTCTCGTGCTTATAACACCGACGTAACCCGGCATACCGTTCAACTGACGGAAACAGCCGTCATCAATCAGAAAATAATTAACGAAACTCGTTTACAGTATGAGCGTAATCGCCGAAACCAGGAGGGCGGAACCTTTGCTCCAACCGTTCGTGTCCTCGACGCGTTCACCGGCGGCGGCGCGCAGATCGGTTTATCGTTCAATAATCAGGACAGGATTGAGCTGCAAAACTTTACTTCCTGGACGGTGGGCAGACATTCATTAAAAGCAGGCGTGAGGTTTCGTTTCTCTGGAACGGTCAATTCTTCCGAACAGAACTTTGCCGGAACATTTACATTCGGCGGCGGAACGGCTCCGCAACTCGATGTTAATAATCAGATTATCCTTGACGCGAACGGCAACCCTGTAACAATGCAAATTACCAGTTTGGAGCGTTACCGCCGGACATTGCTTTTTCGGCAGCTTGGACTTTTGCCTGCTGAAATACGCTTGCGCGGCGGCGGTGCGACACAATTTTCGATTTCAGACGGCGACCCTGAAATTAAATACGTCCAAACGGATTTTAGCCCTTTTGTGCAGGATGATTGGCGGGTTAATTCGAATCTGACATTTTCGTTCGGCTTGCGCTACGATTGGCAGGCTAATATCAATAGCAAATTAAATTTTGCTCCGCGATTCGGATTTGCCTGGTCGCCGCAAATCAGCAGCAACTCCGGTCAGGCGCGAGGACAACGCGGGCAGCAGACTGTCATTCGCGGCGGCTTCGGCGTTTTCTATAACAATTTTAATGAGTCGCTGCTTTCGCAGACTCTGCGCTTTAACGGCGTCAGACAGCAGCAATACGTAATTACGACCGCAACCGAAAACGGGTTTAGTTTTCTGGATTTGTTTCCGAACGCGCCGACCACCGCGCAGCTTTCCGCCTTTGCCGTCCGGCAGAGCGTCAGGCGGCTTGACGAAGATTTGAAGACACCATACACAATACAAACATCCCTCGGCATTGAACGGCAGCTGCCTTTCCGCACGGGACTTTCAGTAAATTTCGTCAACCTACAAACCCGAAATGTATTTCGCAGTCGCAATATTAATGCGCCACTTCCCGGAACGTTTATGCCCGGTGTCGCAGGCAGCGGCATTCGCCCGTTTCCGTCCGAAGGAAATATTTTTCAATATGAATCTACAGCGCGAATTAATCAGCAACAATTAATTATAAGCTTGAACAATCGCTTTAGTCAGATGTTTTCGATACGGGCTAATTACACCTTAAACCGTGCGAAAAGCGATACGGACGGTTTGGGGAATTTTCCGGTAAATCAATATGATTTAAGCGGCGAATACGGGCGTTCGACTCAGGATACGCGGCATCAACTAGCTATTTTCGGTACAATCAACACTCTTCCGTGGGGTATACATCTTAATTCGATTTTGATAGTTAATTCCGGTCGCCCGTTTAATATTATTACCGGTCGCGACATTAACGGTGATACTTTATTTACCGAACGCCCGGCATTTGCAGACGCCCAAACCAGTGCGGCAGATCTGCGGGTTACTCCGTTCGGCGATTTTGATATCAATCCAAAGCCGCACCAGGTAATTATTCCGCGAAATTACGGAACGGGACCATCTTTTACCGTTGTTAATTTACGCGTCAGCAAAGCATTCGGTTTTGGCGGAGAAGCGACAGGCGGCAGCGCCGGCAGAGGAGGTCGAACGGGCAACAGGCGCCGCAACGGCACAGGCAATGCTGAGAACAGAAGTCGTTATAATCTGAATTTGTCAGTCAATATTCAAAATCTGTTTAACAATACAAACGAAAGCGTGCCGACCGGAAATCTGAGCTCTCCATTCTTTGGCATTTCAACCGGCGGAACAGGCGGATTCGGACGCGGCGACGCACAGGCAGCCGGTAACCGGCGAATTGATTTACAGCTGAGATTTAATTTTTAGTCAATCCAATCTCAGTAATTATGAAATTATGCATTTGGACAGGAATCTGTCTATTAACACTTTTTCGGACGGATTTTAAGTCTAACGAGGGTACATAAAAAACTGTGTAAACGGCAGCAATGAACATTTATTTTTAATGAAGGAAATTCTATGCCGGTTACACCTGAAGTTTTAGACCGGATATTGAAGGATTATTAAAAGCCGGAAGATTTATTAAGCGAAAACGGATTATTGCAGCAATTGACAAAAGCACTTGTCGAACGAGCTTTGAACGGCGAACTGACGAATCATTTAGGCTACGAAAAGCACGACCCTGCCGGCAACAATT
>JAOAPX010000113.1 GCA_025463125.1 Acidobacteriota bacterium
CGACGTTCAGCTTGTACGGCATCACCGATTTCGAAGTGCAGTATTGGAACGGCTCAAGTTGGACGACCGTGCAGAACGGAAAGGTTGCAAACAACAACAAGGTGCTGACGAAGATAGTTTTCCCTGCCTTGACGACAAACAGAATCAGAGTCGTCATCAGCAACGGACAAGCCGGTTACAGCCGCCTCGTCGAAGTCGAAGCCTGGACTCAATAAAACTGTAGATAACGGCGCGCTGCTTTACAGGCGATGCATTTTTCAAACGCAGAATATTCGTTTGAAAAATTAAATAAAACTGTTTCTAAGTGACTTATTCCAGATACGGTTTATTTGAAAAGCATCCGAAAAATTGTGCGGGCTGATAAAAAAAGAAGGTCGGAAATACCTTATTCCGACCTTCTTTTTTATTTGCTTCGAGCTTTTTACCGGGTTGCTTCAACCGAAAAGATAATAATTAGTCGATGCTTATATATTTTTTGAATTATTTTAGAATTTTTTTGGAAAGAGAAAGTGAATAATACTTTGTAATAAATAACGGAAGAAAAAAGGTGGTCAAGCGCATGGTAGGCAATTTGGCATATCAGAAGTCTGTCCGAAGTGTATTCACTATCTCCATTACTATAATTTTGGTGGCTGCGTTTGCGAGACGCAGCTTTTTTTTGTGTGAAAAAGCAGAAAGGCGGAAAGGTTAAAAAGCGGAAGGATTTCCTGCTTCAAACTCTGACCGCTTTTTTCTTTTCCGCTTTTCCACTTTAGCGCGTTTTGTGGCAAATTGTTGAATTATGCAAAAAATTCTCACTACGGAAGAAATGCGTGAAGTGGATCGCCTGACGACCGAAAAATACGGCGTTCCGTCGATTCTTTTAATGGAAAACGCCGCGCATGCCGCGGCACGAGTGATTACCGCGAAACTCGGCGGCTCGATGCTCGATAAAACTGTTTTAGTGCTTTGCGGCAAAGGCAATAACGGCGGCGACGGCGCGGCTCTTGCCCGGATTTTGTGGACGCTTGGCGCGGACGTCGAAGTTTGCCTGATCGGGAAAGTCGAGGAGACGAGCGGCGATGCGCGAACCAATTTTGAGATTTTGCAGAAAATCTCCGATAAGGAAGGCTTTGAGCTGGATCAGTCGGATTTGGTTTTTGAGGAAATAGACAGTCTCGAAGAATGGCTCGAATACGATAGTTTGAATTTTCACAGCGAAGACCCGGACGTTTTAGTCGATGCTCTTTTCGGAACGGGCTTGACGCGTCCGCTCGACGAAATACACGAGCAGGTCGCCGCGTTTATGTTCGCTTTCAACATCGAAAACGTCGATCAGGAAACTCTTGTCGTCTCGCTCGATGTTCCTTCGGGCTTGAGCGCGGACGCGTCTGGAAAATGCTGCGTTACGCCGTGCGCTCACGTAACGGTTACGTTTACCGCGCCGAAAATCGCCAATGTTCTTCCGCCCGCCGCCAATTATAACGGGGAATTGTTTGTGGCAAATATCGGTTCGCCGTGTGAATTGATCAACAATTCGCCGTCGCAGACTTTTCTCGCCGATATCAAGGACGCGCACGATTGGCTCATAAAAACCAAATTTACATCCGCTTCTTATAAAAATAAACGCGGTCACGCGCTGGTTGTCGGCGGCGCGAAAAATTATGCGGGCGCGGCAATTCTTTCGGGAAACGCGGCGATTGTTTCAGGCGTCGGGCTGGCGACGGTCGCCGCGCCGGAATCGGTTCATAACGCGATCGCTTCGCGTATGCTGCCGGAAGTTATGACCAGGAGCGTTGCGGAAACGCCGAACGGCGCTATCTCGCGCGAAGCGGTCGAGGAAATCCTGGATTTTATCGAAGGGAAGATTGACGCCGTCGCCGTCGGCAGCGGGATGTCTTCGTCCGAAGAAAGCACCCGGCAGTTTGCTCGCGAATTCGTCGAAAAAAGAAAAACTCCGGTCGTGATTGATGCCGACGCTCTGAATTCGCTCGCGCCGTTTGATTTGCAGGGCTCGCACGAATTTCCTTTGATTTTAACGCCGCACGAAGGCGAATTTTTAAAACTGATCGGTTCGGAGGATAAAGAATCGATCAAAGACCGCGTCAAAGCGGCGCGTGATTTTGCCGAAAAGCACCGGGTGATTTTAGTTTTGAAAGGCGAACGCAGCCTTGTCGCCGCGCCTGACGGTCGCGTCGTCGTTAACCCGACGGGGAATTCCGGTCTTGGAAAAGCCGGAAACGGAGATACGCTCGTAGGGATAATCGTCGGGTTCGTCGCGCAAGCCGTGCAGATGAAAGTTGACGTTTTCGAATCGGTCGTCGCGGCGATTTTTATAGCAGGCTACGCCGCGGACATCGCCGAAAGAAAATACGGCAAGCGCTCGATGCTCGCAACGGACGTGCGCGAATGCTTGATGGAGGCTTTCGAGGAGATCGGGCGCGTAAACATTTAGTTTGCGCGAATTTACAAATGAACGAAAACCTCTTAAAAGATTTTGTTTGCGAAACGCCCGAAGCCACTTTCGATCTCGGCGAAAGAATCGGCGAATCGCTCGAAGGCGGCGAGATGATTTTGCTTTCGGGCGGTCTCGGCGCGGGTAAAACTTTGCTGACAAAAGGAATTTTATACGCGCTCGAATATGACGTTGACGAAGTGACGAGCCCGAGTTTCACGCTCGTAAATTTATATAAAACCGTGCGGTTCGATGTTTATCACATTGATTTGTGGCGCATCGACGAGAATTCCGACGCGGCTTTCGCCGTCGGCTTAAATGAAATCATCGAAGATGAAGCGGCAATCGCGATAATCGAATGGTCGGAACGTTTGCGAAACTTTTCCTTCCCGGAAAACGTTTTCCGTGTTGATATAAAAGGCGACGGCGACGACGCCCGGATTGTAAATATAAAAAAAATGTAAAAGTAATGTAAGAAAGCGAAATCAATCGCTGGAATAAACGTAAATGAAAAAAGCTGTTTTAGTTTCAATCTGCTGTGCTTTTCTCGTCGTAATAATCTACATCGCAGCGGCGCAGCGTAACGGCAGAAGACTGATTCCGGCAGCCGAAAACGTCATTGATTCGATGCAGAAAAAAACCAGAGAACCGCTGCCTTCCTTAAAAAATCCGCATCTTCTCGTAAAGAAAAAAGAGCGCAAACTGGAGCTTTACGACGGCGAAAAACTCATCAAAACTTACAATATCGGGCTCGGTTTCGCGCCCGCCGGTGATAAGGAAACCGAAGGCGACGGCAAAACTCCGGAAGGCGAGTTTTATATTTTTACGAAAAACGCGAAAAGCCGTTTTTATCTGTCGCTCGGCATCAGCTACCCGTCAGTTGACGATGCCGAGCGCGGTTTGCGCGACAATCTGATCTCGAAACAGGAACGCGACGCAATCACTGAAGCCGTCAATTCCAAGAAAGCTCCGCTGCAGAAAACAAAGCTCGGCGGCGAAATATACATTCACGGCGGCGGAGCTTTAAACGATTGGACGCAAGGCTGCATCGCGCTCGTAAACGAAGACGTAAAAGAGCTTTTCGACGCTTTGCCGATCGCGACAAAAGTTTTCATCGAAGCTTGAAATCATTAAAAAGGAAAGAAAAATACGAAGCTTGCGCCGGCAAAATTCGGCTGCGAACTTGACGAGAGACTATTTGCATCCAATACTTGAAAAAAAGGTCAAGTTTCAGTAGCCTTTAAACTGTAAACAAAACTGTAAACACAAAATCTGAAGTTATAAAAGGAAAACATTTATGCCATATCCAGAAATAATGATTCACGGCATGCGTCAGGAATTAGCGCAGATCGGGATTGAAGAAACAAAAACAACGGAAGCCGTCAAAGAAGCGGTAGAAAATACGGAAGGAACCGTGATGGTCGTCGTCAATTCGGTTTGCGGGTGCGCGGCGGGCGGAGTCCGTCCGGGAATCGCGATGGCTCTGCAAAACTCGGAAGCCAAACCGGATAAAGCGATTACTGTTTTTGCGGGCGCAGACATCGACGCGACCGAAACCGCGCGCGATTATTTTGAAGGCTATCAGCCGTCCTCGCCTGCCATCGGGCTTTTGAAAAACGGGAAAATCGTTCAGATGTTTGAACGCAGAGATCTCGAAGGTCGTCATCCGATGGTTATCGCTCAGGCTCTGATCGACGCTTTCAGCACGCACTGCGCGAAAGCCGAAGCCACCAACAATTAGTTGAAACAATCGCCGTCGAGGCGACGGTTTCGATATAAAAAACAGCCGCAGAGAATGTAAAATAAACGAGTAAAAATAAGATTTACTCTTAAACGTTTTGCTTTCCCTGCGGCTTAATTTTTATCAAGGATTTTGCGCTTTTTCAGCCTTTATCGCCACCGGGAACGCGCAGATTTCTTAAACTTCCTTCCGCGAGCAAAAACTGACCGACCGCATAAGCTGTAATAATTAGAACCGGCGCGAGCGTAAACTCCGCGACAAAGCGATTTATCGACAAAAGAGAATCCGAAGCGACGAAAAGCCCCGCGCCTGCGGCGCAAATCGCGCCGAAACCCCGGCGAACGGAATCGAAAGCGTGAATGCTCGCCGAAAGCATCAGTGAAATAATCGCGCCGTAAATGAAAACAGGGATTTTCAAGTTTCCGAGATGCGGGAAAAGATATGAGTAAAATATTGCGAAGTAAATCGCGACGCCGATGAGCGCCGTCGGTTTTAAGTATGCGTTTGTTCGATTGAGCTTGCCGATTTGCCGGAAATAAAATACATAAAAAAGATGCGCGATTAAAAATGCGATCAGCCCTAAGATAAATAAATTCTTATATATTTTATCGAGCAGCAGTAAAACGTCGCCGATCCATGCGAAAACGAGTGCGGCGGCGATAAAATGTTTCAAATCGTTGCATCGCCTGGTTTCCGAAATAAAATAAACGAGCAAAATCAGCATCAACGAAGGTTTGGAAACAAACTGCAAAGCGAGATTGCCGGTCAAGCTTGCGAAACATTCGAGCGCGAGAAACGAAAAGTAGAGCGCGGAGAATAACTTTAATTTCATAAAAACTTGTTGCGTTATAACGGCAAAAGTCGTTAAAATAAATATGTTAAAGCGATTTGCAAGAAAATCGCGAGCCCCTGCCGAAAAAAATAATGTCAGATTATCAACGACAACATATCAGATTTTCGCTCGATATTCCCGCTATTCGTTTTACAAGGTTTGGTGAAAAGCAGGAAACATTGCTGCATCAGATCAGCGTCGGCGGATGTCTCGCGGAATGGGACGAAAATGTTTTTACGGGCGATGAATTTCGTCTGGAAATTCAGATGCAGAATAAAAACTGGCTTCCGCTTAAATGCAAAGCGGTTTATCGTTTTGAGAATAACGGGATCGGCATTAAATTTCTCGACATCACGCGCTTTGAACAGGAACTGCTTGCCCGCATAATTTCCGACACGCTCGCCAGCGAAGGTTTGCCGATGCAGATTGACCCGTTTGCACAGCCGAACCGTTTTGCCGAAAGCGCCGTTCCGCGTCTGACCGATCATCGCCGCGAACAGGAAGAACTGCTCGAAAGAATTATGTCGAGCGATGACCGCAAATAAGCAGTTAAAAATAAAAGGACAAATAACTGAACTCAATAAAAGCGCGCCTGGATTCAAGGTTTTTTCTTACTTTCTTACTCTCTTTCTATCTTCAGTGTCCTAACGCCTAACTGCAATCTGCTAGCTACTACTCGCTATCTTCTTTTCCCAATTTCGCGTCCATAATTTTTACAAACGAAGCCGATTTCAATTCATCCGCGCTTAAACCGGTTTTTTCGGCAATTTCCGTTTCCGTCATTGCGCCGGAATTCAAAGCGCGCAGGAAAAAGTTTAAAAGACCCTGCGCCGAAGCCGCGTCGTCAAACGTGTTTCCGGTTGTCATCGCCTGCGTCGCTTTGTTGATAAAGTTTTTTAATCTTTCGGCTTGAATGTCGTTCGACTCGAGAAAAAACGAATAAACGGCGGCGTAACGCGCGACGAGCTGCGCCGGGTGCAAATCCCAGCTTTGGTAAAAACCGTTGATGAGCGAAACGGTTACGTTGTTGTAATGCCTGCGCCAGGCATTTCTGACGGCACGCGCGTTTTCTTTTATTTGTTTTCCGGTGAGATTTTCGCCTTTATACACGGGAACGGGCATTTCCGTCGTTACCGAATCGGATAAACGAATGCCGAGCGGCGAAAGCGAAATCTGCATCATCTGACGGGCAAATACGCAGGCTTCGTGCTGCAAATGCTGGTGAACGCCGGAAATGCCGTAACTCGCCGTGTAATCGTAAGCGCCGAAATGAGCGGAATTGACGCGCCCGTTTCCGGCTTCGATTAAACTTCGCAAAGCGATTTTCCCGTTTTCGTCAACGATGGCTCCGGGCGTTTCAATCATAATCTCAACCTTGATCGCGCCGCCCGGCAAATCGTTTTGGCTTTCAAATTCGCTTAAAAGCGCGTCTAAAACTTCGACTTCTTCTCGGCGCGTAATTTTAGGAAGCGTCACGCAAAAGTTTTCCGGCAATTTCCCGTTGGTTTTGTCGAGCAGATTCGTGAGAAACAAATCCAACGTGCGGACGGCTCGCGCTCTTGTTTCCGTTTGAAAAGACTTGATGCGAAAGCCGCAGAAAGGCGTTATCGTTCCGTCGAGAAAAGATTTCGCAAGCTCTGCGGAAGCCGAAACGGCGTGCGAATCTTCTTCTTTATCAGGGCGAAAGCCGTAGCCGTCTTCAAAATCGATCCGGTAATCTTCGATCGGTTCGCGCGAAAGTTTTTGGATTGTGCGCTCGTAGATCGTTTGCGCGTACCAGGCGTCAAAATTCGCTTCTTTTTCTCTGTCAGGGTTTTCGATAAACAGAAATTCGAGACTTTGAATCGCGTCTTCGTGGCGCGGCAAAGCGTCAGCGCCTTTGAGCCACATCGCCCGTGCAAAATCGGCAAAATTCTGCGCGTATGTTTCGAGAGAACGCATAGCGATCACGCCTAATTTATGCGGCGTTTCGCGGCGAAAAAGATGCGCTCCGCCGTAAACTACGTGAACCGGCTGGCGTATAGACGCGGGCGGAACAAAGGATATAGAATCTGATTTTTCCAGCTTCGAATACGCGGTTTTCAAGTGAGAATCGGAAAATGTCGTTTTCATGGTATATATTTACGTCTTTTTAAATTTGAATTTTGTCAAACTGCTCCGCGCCATTATCTTCCGACTCGTTTTGTTCGCGTTTTGAAGAAATGGCGCGTTCGTAAAGATTGAGAATCGGCTGCGTCGAAATACCGTGAATTAGAATGCTCAGCGCGACTACAGAAATCGTAAGACTGATCACGTCCGAAGCGTTTTTATTTAAATTGTGATTGAGCACATAACTCAAATAATACAAACTTCCGATGCCGCGAACGCCGAACCATCCGAGCATTAATCTTTGCCAAATGCCGGTCGGCGTTTTCCATAAGAAAATCTGAGTCGCCAGCGGACGAATCACAAAGAAAAAAACAAGCGCCAGTGGGATCGCCCGCCAATCCCAATAACTCGCCAGACAAACTCCGACCAGCACGACCAGCAATACTTCGAGCAATCTTTCCGCCGTGTCGCCGAACGATATGATTTCCGAAACGACGTGACCGGCGGCTTTCGACGGATGTTTCATTTCTTCTTCAGTGATGTTTACGCCGACGAGGTCTTCTGCCGGCGGATGCTCTTCCGGATTTCCCTCGTTCGATTGTTCGTTATTATCCAGCGATATCGGATTATTTTTAACGGTTTTGATTTCCGCGCGGCGAAATCCTACGCCGGCGGCGAAGACCGCCAGAAATCCCCACGCGCCGATCGTCTCAGCGCCAACGTATGACAAGGCGATCAGGGCTAAAGCCAGAAAATCGTTCGGGGAATCGGTATCGTGATGCCTGTTACGCAGCCAGATCGCCAGATGCGCGATGCCTTTCCCTAAAATATAACCGAGCAAAATGCCAGCCGGGACCGCCCAAATCAGGCGATGCAGCGCCCACATCCCGATCCATTCGCCGAGGCTTTCGTGTTCCGCAAACAGAAGAGCGAAAATAACGAACGGGAACGCCACGCCGTCGTTAAACCCCGCTTCGCCGGAAAGACCGTAACGCGTACGGTCTTTGTCAGCCGCGTCGTTAACTGAAACCGTGCTCGCGAGAACCGGATCGGTCGGCGCGAGTATCGCGCCGAGCAAAAGAGCAATCGCCCATTCCAGCCCGAACGCGTAATGCGTGAAAACCGTCACGCCGATAATCGAAGCGATCATTACAGGTCCGGCGAGGCGAAATGCCGCTGTCCAAGCCGGATCGGTAAAAGGCAAACGCAATTTCAGCCCGCCGACAAAAAGCGAAACGATTACTACGATTTCGGTAAGATGCTCAAGCCACACTTTCGATTCGGCGACATCAATTCTGATCAGATCGAATCCGAACGGACTGATTGCCAAACCGATTGCGAGGTATATAGACGAGGTCGTAATTGGCAACCGGCGCAAATATGCCGACGACAATGCCATAAAAAGCAGCAAAGCGCCGCATAAAGCCGTCCAGCCTAAAAAACTCATAAGTTTATTGAAACTTATTTTTTAGTGCTTTGTAAAATTTTGGAGGAAATTAAATTCTGAGTTAAGGATACTTTTAATAGTGAAATTTGAAAGTTGTTCCGGTTTATCGGGCGGGCTTTTTAAAATAATTCATCCAGTGCTTCTTCCAGATTACGCACGCCGACGACTCTGATGCCCAAAAGCTTTTCCAGCCCCGCTTTGTTCGACATCGGCAAAATTAATTTTTTAAAACCGAGTGTCTGCGCTTCTCTCGCCCTGACCTGAGCCTGCAAAACGCCGCGCACTTCGCCGGTTAAGCCGACTTCGCCGAAAACGGCTGTGTCGGGCGGAATCTGCAAATTTCTAAAACTTGAAGCGATCGCGGCGACAACTCCCAAATCCGCCGCCGGTTCGTCGATTTCGAGCCCGCCGGCGACGTTGACGAAAACATCGTCGTTTGCCAGCTGAAAGCCGACGCGCTTTTCCAGAACGGCGATCAAAAGCGAAGTCCGGTTGTAATCGAATCCCTGCGCCATGCGTCGCCCGGTGCCGAATTTCGTCCCGGAAACAAGAGCCTGAACTTCGACGAGCATCGGGCGCGTGCCTTCCATACAGACCGTAACGACCGAACCGCTCGCGCCTTCGGGTCGTTCCTGCAAAAATACTTCAGACGGATTGGCAACCGGCGACAAACCTTCATTGGTCATTTCGAAAATTCCGATCTCGTTTGCCGCGCCGAAACGGTTTTTTGTCGCGCGAATGATTCGATGATTGTGATGCCGGTCGCCTTCAAAATATAAAACCGTATCGACAATGTGTTCGAGCGCTTTCGGTCCGGCGATCGAGCCTTCTTTCGTGACGTGACCGATCAGGAAAACCGGCGTCGACGTTCCTTTGGCGAAAATCATAAACTGCCCGGCAACTTCGCGCACCTGCGAAACCGAGCCGGGCGCCGATTCGATTTTTTCGCTGAATACGGTTTGAATCGAATCGACGATCACCGCATCCGGCTGCAAGCGTTCGGTTTCCGCCAGGATGTTTTCCAGATTCGTTTCCGGCAGCAGAAAAAGATTCTCGGCATTTAAGCCGAGCCGCTCGCCGCGCATTTTGATTTGCCGCTCGGATTCTTCGCCGGAAACGTAAAGAACTTTCGTGTTGTTTTTACTTAATTTGTCGGCGACCTGAATGATCAGAGTTGATTTGCCGATGCCGGGCGCGCCGCCGATCAGCACGAGCGAACCGGCGACGATTCCGCCGCCTAAAACTCTGTCGAATTCTTCAATCCCGCTCGAAGTTCTGGCATCGTCCTGCGATTCGATGTCGCTGTAGGAAATCGGTTTTGTTTCGCGGAAAGAACCGGACGTGAGACGCGCCCCGCTCGCAGCAGCAACTTTTCCGACCGGCTGCGGCGTCGGGCGAAACCGTTCTTCGACCAGAGAATTATATTCGCCGCAGTCGGGACATCTGCCGTGCCATTTGCGCTGTTGTCCGCCGCAGTTCTGGCAGACGTAAATTGTTGCAGGTGTTTTTGCCATTTGAGTAGTAGATAGTGGATAGTAGTCAGAGCAGACAGTAATTAAATAAAAAAACTGACAAGCTTTAACTAATCTTGTTCTCTGATTCTACGCTGAATTTTCATTCAAAAGTATTAGTTAATTATACTACTGTCCGCCGTCTGCTGACTACTATCTGTTAACTTTATGCCTGCTCCATCAATACACGCTTTTGCCGAAAAAGTCGCGCTTATTACCGACGGCGATAATCCGTTCGGTCGCGCCGTCGCTTTGCAGCTCGCCTTGCAGGGCGCTTACGTTATCGTCGGGTTTTCGCAGATTTCCGCGGAAAACAAAAGAGCTTTAGCCGAGCTGCAAAATCTCGGCACGCTGGCAAACGCCGTCGAAGCCGACGTTTCGACGGTCGAAGGCGCGAAGCGTCTTGTCGGCGAAACCGAAAATATGTTCGGTCGAATCGATTTGCTCGTAAATTGTTTGAAATTCCGCAGCGATTCGACATTTGAAGAAATAACCGAAGACGTTTACGCGAAAACCTTCGACGCTAATTTGAAATCCGCTTTTTTTGTGACGCGCGAAGCGATTCGTTTAATGAAAACGCGCCCGAAGCCGAAAATCGTCAATGTCGTCTCGGCGCTCGATACGCCTGAATCGGAAAGCGATGTTTTATACGCCTCTTCGCAAAGCGCCTTGATCGGACTGACGAAATCTCTGGCTGCGTCTTTGCCGGGAAAATTTCGCGTTAACGCCGTTGCCGTCAGTGAAAAAAAAGACGCGCGCGAAACCGGTCTGGACGCCGAGCTTTTTCGCCCGAAAACGGGCATTTCCGAAGACGACGCGGCGCGGACGATCGTTTATTTGCTTTCGGCGGAAGCAATTGCCTTAAACGGGCAAATATTAAGAATTCAATAGACTTAAAAGTTTTATCGAGTTGTAAAAATCTGTTAACGGTTAAATTAATTTCGTGTTAATATTTGGCAATGAAACTTGACATTCTCATAATTAGAATCGCATTTATCTTACTCTTAGCGATGCTCGGATTCTTACTCATTCCACTTGGCGAGACTAGCTATCTCTCTGGTTGGTCGCTTGAATCACGACGCGTTTGTTCGGCTGTTCTCGGCGCGATAATCGCCCTCAGCATTATCGGTTTCGAAATGCGCGCCCGCATAGCCAGTTTGAAAACTCTTATCGGAGCGGCTGTCGGCTCGATTTTAGGAATCGTCGGTGCTTTTTTGATCGGGGTTTTGATTTCAATTCAAAAGGAAGCGGCGGTTTCAGCCGGGATGCAGACCTTTTTGACGATCTCGCTCGCGTTTTTTATGGGCTACATCGGTTTGATGGTCGGCGCGGCGAAAGGGGAATTTATTGATTTATCCGTTCTCGGCGGAATTTTCAGCGATAAAAACGCGGCAAAGCGCGATTACAAGGTTTTAGACACGAGCGTGATTATCGACGGTCGTATCGCGGACGTCGCCGAAACCGGATTTCTCGGCGGAACTTTAATTATCCCGCAATTTATCTTAACCGAGCTGCAGCAGGTAGCCGATTCGCCGGATTCTTCAAAACGCCAGCGCGGGCGGCGCGGGCTCGATATGCTGCAAAGGCTTCGCAATAATTCGAAAATAGATATTCAAATTGTCGAAACCGATTTTCCCGCCGTAAAGGAAGTTGACTTAAAGCTGATCGAACTCGGAAAACAGCTCGAAGCCGTGATCGTTACAAACGATTTTAATTTGAACAAGGTTTCGCAGCTGCGCGGCGTCAGCGTTTTGAATATCAACGAGCTGGCGAATGCTTTGAAACCGGTTGTGCTGCCCGGCGAAGCGATGCGGGTTTTCGTTTTGAAAGAAGGCAAGGAATACAACCAGGGCGTTGCTTATCTCGACGACGGCACGATGGTCGTTATCGATCACGCGCGGCGTTTGATCGGAAAAACAGCCGATATTGCCGTGACAAGCGTTTTGCAGACGACTGCCGGGAAGATGATTTTCGGTCGGCTCTGGGAAGAAGGCGCGGAAACGAGCGACACGAGCAGCGAAAACCAGTTCAATATTCACGATTCGCGCTCAGCCGGATTTCGCAAGGCGACGCGCGAGCTGCGCCAGAACACGATTATCGAAGAGCTCGAGTAATTTTTATTCGAAGTTTTTCGCTTAACGGCTATCAATTTCAATCAGCCGTTTTTGCGCTGTAAATTTAGCTTTATTACCGGCAAAACGGCTGATTGCTAAACTCCGTATTCAAATACCACTTTCCGGCAGCAATAAGAGCAGGTTATCTGTTTGGTTTCGATTGTTTCTTGACAATGCGGACAAAGCCTGGTTTTTTCATATAACCGTAATACCTTTTTTATCACCACACAGCCCAAAAAAAGGACAAATGTTGCCAAAATTGAGGTGACAATGATTCCTGATGTGTTCATATTTTAGTATATAAAATACTTCTGTCGTTTCTCTTTTAATTTTCCCGGATTACGCTTGATTTGTAATGCCGTTTTTCGCCGCCGGAAAGCGACGATAATGTTTGTAAAAAATAGGCTAATAGCAAAAATAAGTCAAGCATTTATTTACCTGAAGCGGATTATTAACAAAATATTTGTAACTGTCTGAATCCTCGAGGTTTTTCGTTTATTTAATTTATCAAAAATCGCTTCTAATTTTATTAACAAAAAAATAAAAAAGGTTGAAACTTTTTATTCGGCGAAAGCATCAAAATCAGCCTGAGAAAAGTTGAAAAAAAATACATACTATGGTTTTATATGTTTATGTCATTTAAATGACATTCTCGGGAATCCTAAAAATCATTTTTCACATCTAAATTCGTAAGGCAAGGAGATGTTCTTGAACAGCTCTTCCGCTTGTTGAAATATTTAACAATTAAAGAGGAAAAACAAATGTTGGAAACCAATAGATTACGTGGTTCGCATGAAGAGGTTTGGTGCGGTCTGGATCAAATCAACGCCTGGCAGCAAGAAATCGAAGCGAAAGAAGAAAGAATAAAATTGCTTATTCGCGAGAATAATCAAAAACTGCAAAAGACGCACGAAGCGGCGGCTTAAAATAAACGTTTGCGGAGAAAAAGCTTGTTTCTCCCGGTAATTTGATTTTTCGCGTCTTTTCGACAGAAAAATTTCGTATCGCCCTTTTTACAAAAATTACAATTTGCAACTGAATTTAAGCGTTCAATAAAAACTCGCATTCGCTGTGTTTATTGAGCGAGACGGCTATCTTTGCGCCTTATGCCGGATTATGCCGGTTTGTTCCGGTGCGGCGGGCGCTTTTTCAAAAATAAGCTTTAAACAATCCGTTTTCGGCGGATTATGTTGTTTTGCGGCAAAAACCTTTAAGCGCTACCGGCAAAGAAATTATTTATAATTTGTTCGCAAAGGGCGGCGCGGTGATAAAATGTTTACGCCGCTGAAAAGCTAACGTTTAATGCGGTAAACGTTTATAAAACCTGCGAGCTTATTTTATGAATTCAGTTATTATCGTTGCCGCCGGAAGCGGGACAAGATTCGGCGGGGGCGTGCCGAAGCAGTTTCTCGAAATTCACGGAAAACCGGTTATCGTTCATACGCTCGAGCGATTTGAAAACTGCCGCGCGGTAGATGAAATAATTCTCGTTTTATCGAGCCGTGAAATCGAAAATTTCCAAAAAACTATCGGTCGGTACGATTTGAAAAAGCTCGTAAAAATCGTTGCGGGCGGGCAAACTCGCGCCGAATCGGTTTTAAACGGGCTGAACGCCGTCAATGCCGAAACCACGGAAGTGGTTGCCGTTCATGACGGCGCGCGACCGCTTGTTTCCCGGTCGGAAATCGAACGCACGATCGAAAAAGCGCGCGAAACCGGCGCGGCTTGTCTCGCGGCAAAAGTGACGGACACGATAAAAGAAGTTTCCGGCGACAAGATCGTCGGAACGATCGACCGCTCGCATCTGCGCCGCGCCTTGACGCCGCAGGCATTTCGTTTTGACGTTTTACGAAAAGCTTACGCTCAAAATGATGCTGCGGGCGCCGCGACCGACGAATGCTTTTTAGTGGAAAAGTCGGGTTATGAAATCACCGTCGTCGAAGGAAACGCGCGTAATATTAAAATCACGCATCCGGAAGACTTAAAGATGGCGGAATTTCTTTTTTCGGAACTTGAAGATTAAATTTGCGGCTTTTGTTTTTTAACTTTAGACTTTTTCGATATGCACAGAATCGGTTTCGGAACTGACATTCATCGTTTGGAAAAAAACGTGCCGCTTGTTTTGGGCGGCGTCGCCGTCGAATCCGAATACGGCGCGGTCGGTCATTCCGACGCCGACGCTCTTGCTCACGCCGTCACAGACGCGATTTTAGGCGCGCTCGCGCTCGGCGATATAGGTTCGCATTTTTCCGACAAAGACGAGCGCTGGCGCGGAGCCGACAGTTTTACGTTTTTGCGCTACACGATTGATTTGATGAAAAACAAAGGCTTTTCAATCGTTAATGTCGATTCGGTCATCAGTCTCGAAAAGCCTAAGCTGCGACCGTTTATCGACCGGATGCGAGAAAATTTGGCGCAGGCTTTGGAAGTCGGAATCGAATGTGTTTCGGTAAAAGCGAAAACCGGCGAAAAGGTCGATTCGGTAGGCAATCTTGAAGCGATAAAAGCCGAAGCGATTGTGCTGCTCGAGAAGAAATAAAAGCGAAAAAAAGCGAAAAAAAAGCGAAAAAATAAAAGCTCTGTAAATCAGCCTTTCAGCGAATTTTACAGAGCTTTTTTCGGTTTGATAAAGGCTTGGAAATTAATAAATTTCCGCGCCGTGGCTTCTACCGACGCGCAAAACTTCATACCACGTGTCGTTAATATCGTCACTGTAGCTTGATTCGATCTTCGAAGCATCGGTTTCGCTCAAGTTCGCGCGCGTTTGCGAACTTTTCATCTTTTCCAGAAAGTTCGAGTAATCGCGCCACGCTTTCATATGCTTGACCCATGCGGCTTGAAAGTCTCTCGGCGCAGTTCGATACGATAAATTTTCCGATTCGGTTACATATTCAGAAACAGCATCGGCGTAGAGCGGAAATGACGGGCTGGAAAACGAAGGTCGGAATTCTTCATCAATTTGATAAAGCCTCTGCGCTCGTTTATTTCCGTTCATCTTATCCTGCTTTACGATTGTTTCGATTTTTTCGGCGACGAAAGCTGTGCCGCGCTTTTTGAAACAACTCGTTCTCTTTGAATTGTAAGCCGGCGCAGCGACTAAATCCGAAAGCGAATCGCTTTTAGTGATAAACAAGCCGGCAAAGGCGGTTGATAGAATAAAAGCGACGGTAAATGCGGCGATTGATAGGATGGTTTTACTTCTCATAGCAGATTTATTATCTCGCATCGATTGAAAAAATGGAAATGTTTTTTCTGAAACGGTTTAAAAAATATGTCTGAAACGCAAAAGTTTGTTAAAGTTATCGCAATGATTCCGCAGGATTTGATCGGCAAGAAACGCGACGGCGAAAAATTATCAACACAGGAAATAAACGAGTTTATCGAGGGCGTCCGCACGGGCGTCTGGGCTGATTATCAAACGTCCGCGCTGCTAATGGCGTGCTATATCAACGGCATGAATTCCGAAGAGCAAAACGCCCTGACCGAAGCGATGCTGCGTTCGGGCGAAACGCTTGATTTTTCCGCGATAGAAAAGCCGAAGGCGGATAAACATTCGACCGGCGGCGTCGGCGATAAAACTTCTTTGATAATCGCGCCGCTTGTCGCCGCCTGCGGCGCTGCCGTCCCGATGATTTCCGGTCGCGGTCTCGGACATACCGGCGGCACGCTCGACAAACTCGAATCGATCGAGGGCTACAACGTCAATCTTTCGACCGCGGAATTTAAGAATGTTATCAAACAATGCGGTTTTGCAATGACCGGTCAGACAGCGGAAATCGCGCCCGCGGATAAAAAAATCTACGCTCTGCGCGACGCGACGGCAACCGTCCCGTTTATTCCGTTTATCGTTGCTTCGATTATGTCGAAAAAACTAGCGGAAAACTTGGATGTGCTTGTTTTAGACGTTAAAACCGGTTCGGGCGCGTTTATGAAAAAGCGCGAAGATGCCGTTCGGCTCGCCGAAGCTTTAGTCAAAACGGGAAATAGCTTCGGCGTAAAAACCGAAGCCGTCATATCGGATATGAATCAGCCGCTCGGCAGATACGTCGGGAATGCGCTCGAAGTTTACGAATGCATAAAGATTCTGCGCGGCGAGATCGATAACGCGATCGAAGCCGAAACCGCGGAATTGTCGATCGAGCTTGCCGCCCGGATGCTTTATTTAACGGGAATTATCGGCGGTGATATAGATACAGCCAGAAAGCTGGTTTCGGAAAAATTGTCGGACGGTTCGGCGCTCGAAAAATTTCATCAAAACATCGAACTACAGGGCGGTGACGCGCGCGTTTGCGATTATCCCGAAGCGCTGCTTGAAGCGAATATTTGCAAAAGCGAAATCAAAGTTGCCGCTGCCGGTTACGTTTCGGAAATCGACACGGGCGCGATCGGCGAAGCCATCGGAATTATCGGCGGCGGCAGAATAAAAGCGGAAGACGCGATCGACCCGGCGGTCGGCTACGTCTGCGAAGCAAAAATCGGCGATAAGCTCGTCGCCGGCGAAACGCTCGGCGTTTTATACAGCCGCAACGAAACTCAGGCGCGTTTAATTGGCGAAAAATTGCGAAATGCATATAAAATAGGCGAAGAAAAAACGCCGCGGACAAAACTCGTTAAGGAAATAATAAAATAGCCGCAAAAAGGAAAATTAAGCGGTAAAGATTTAACGATAAATAAATCTCAGCAAAACATATAGAGATTTAAGATAAAAACAATCTTTTCGATCTGAAAATCTATGTGAATCCGGCTTAACCCGTGGTTTCATAATTCTTGCGGAAAATAAATCGTATGAAACTTAAATTGTTTATTCTCTTGATAATCGCCTGTTCTTTCATCCTTTCCTCGTGCGGAGATTACACGAAAGCGGCGAAAGCCGGCTGCACGACGAAAGTCGGCATCGTTTTCGACATCGGCGGAAAAAACGACCGTTCGTTTAACGCGGCGGCTTGGGAAGGCGTGCAGCGCGCCGAAAAAGATTTGAGCATTTGTCTATACGACGTCGAGCCGGGAAATCCGACTTCGATCGAACCGGCGATGCGCGCGTTTGCCGAAAAGAATTTCGATTTGATTATCGGCGTCGGTTTCGCGCAAGGTCCGATTATGCAAAAAGTCGCGGACGATTACCCGAATATAAAATTCGCCATTGTTGACGGCGTGATTTTTGAAAAAGACGGCAAAACGCCGAAATCCAACGTCGCGTCGCTTGTTTTCCGCGAACACGAAGGCTCTTTTCTGGTCGGAATGATCGCGGCTTCGAAATCGAAAACCGGCGTTTTAGGTTTTGTCGGCGGCATGGATATTCCGCTTATTCATAAATTTGCGACCGGTTACGAAGAAGGCGCAAAGTCCGTCAATCCGAACGCGCGCGTAATCACGAATTTTGTCGGCGTAACCGATGCCGCCTGGAATAATCCGGGCAAAGGCAAAGAGCTCGCGCTTTCGCAGATCGGTCAGGGCGCCGACGTGATTTTCACGGCGGCGGGCAATTCCGGTCTCGGCGCGTTCGACGCCGTCGAGCAATACGGGAAAAACGAGCTGAACGAAGCGAACAAATTCGTGATCGGCGTTGACTCGAATCAAAACGGCGTTAAGCCCGGGTTCGTTTTAACTTCGATGGTCAAGCGCGTCGATAACGCGGTTTACGACGTCGTAAAAGAAGTTCGCGAAGGCAAGTTCCGCAGCGGTTTTCATGCTTTCGGTCTCGACAAGGACGGCGTCGCATACGCGATCGACGACAATAATAAGGATTTAATCTCGCAGGATATAATTCAAAAAGTCGAAGCGGCAAAGAATAAAATCGTCGCCGGGGAAATTAAGGTTACGGACGCGATGGCAAAATAGCTTTTCCGCGTTTTTCCACATTTTTCCGCGTTTCAAATCGCTTTTATATCGGCTTTTATCTTTTATATTGATTATATTGAAAGGAAAAAAAACAGTGATAGAACTTCGCAACATAACAAAAACATTCGGCGATACGGTCGCAAACGATGACGTTTCGATAAAAATCGAAAAAGGCACGATTCACGCGATCGTCGGCGAAAACGGCGCGGGCAAATCGACGATTATGCGCATCGCTTACGGCTTTTACACGAGCGACGCGGGCGAAATTTTAGTTGATGGGGAACGTGTCAATATTCGCAACCCGCACGACGCGATCGCGCTCGGAATCGGGATGGTTCACCAGCATTTTATGCTCGTCGATACGATGACCGTCGCGGAAAATATCATTCTCGGAGCTGAAACCGGCGGCGCGGCGAGTCTCGATCTCGACAAAGCGAACGAAGAAATTCTGGCGCTTTCCAACCATCTGCGCCTGGGCGTCAATCCGCGCGCCTTTGTCGAAGAATTATCGGTCGGAGCGCAGCAGCGCGTCGAGCTTCTCAAAGCTCTTTACCGCAACGCTCGGCTTTTGATTCTTGACGAACCGACCGCCGTTTTGACGCCGCAGGAAACCGTAGATTTTTTCAATATTCTGCGCAGAATGCGCGAGCAGGGAAAAACGATTGTCATCATCACGCACAAGCTCGAAGAAGTTTTAGCCATTTCCGATGACGTGACGGTGATGCGCGACGGGAAAGTCGTCGGAAACGTGAAAACCAGTGAAACGACGACGAAAGATTTAGCCAGAATGATCGTCGGGCGCGACGTTTTATTAAGAGTCGAAAAAACAAACGCAATCCCGGGCGAAACGGTTTTGAACGTGCAGAATCTCGTCGTTAAAAACGCTCACGGCGAAGCCGTCGATAGGGTTTCGTTTCAGGTTCGGGCGGGTGAAATCGTCGGGATTGCGGGAATCGAGGGCAACGGGCAAACCGAATTGATCGAAGCGGTTGCGGGCTTAACGCCGCCGTCGAATTTAAGCGGAAGCGTCGAGTTTTTCGGCGAAGACATCACCGATCTTTCGGCGCGCAAAAGAAAAGAACTCGGCATCGCGCATATCCCGGAAGATCGTCACAGGCGCGGGCTTCTGCTCGATTCGGATCTGGAAGAAAATACGATTTTAGGCGTTCATTATCGCCCGCCGGTCGCGTCGGGCGGATTTTTAAACGCGGGCACGATCGAAGCCAGAACAAAGGAAATCATTCGTAATTTCGACGTGCGACCGCCGAACCCTCAGTTAAACGCCCGCGCTTTGTCGGGCGGAAATCAGCAAAAACTGATCATCGGGCGCGAATTCGAATTGAATCCGAAACTTCTGCTCGTTTCTCAGCCGACGCGAGGCGTGGACATCGGCGCGATCGAATTCATTCACCGCAAATTGATAGCTTTGCGCGATCAGGGAACAGCCGTTTTACTTGTTTCCGCCGAGCTCGAAGAAGTAACGGCGCTGGCTGACAGGCTGCTTGTCGTCAGCAAAGGAAAAATCGTCGGCGAAGTCGACCCGAAAACGACTTCAAACGAAGAAATCGGTTTGATGATGACGGGCGGAAGTTAAGAATAAGGAGAAAAACAATGGAAGAAATCGAAGTCGAAAAAGGCTACTCAAACAAGCAGACGGCGGAAAAACTGCGGCGTCTGGCGGAAGCGATCGAACAGGGAAAAGAGTTTGAAATTCAGGTCGGCGGGCAAAGGATATATGTTCCGGCGGACGCGACGATTGATTTTGAATATGAAAGAGACGAAGAATCGCACGAGCTCGAAGTCGAGATAAAGTGGACAAGCAAATAGCTTTCGGTCTTTACGCTCCAGCCGGACAAAACTTTTCCGCAGAGCAGCAAAGCCGCAAAGGTAAAGACAAAAAAAGGGACGCGGAGTTATTCGGCGTTCTTTTTTTTGTTTTTGCGTTTGAAATAAAACGACAGGTACATTCCGATCAGATTATTAACGACGAGCACCCCGTTCGTCGCCGTAAAAACCCAGTTTTCAACGAGATAACTGTAAACTGTAAAGCCGATTGAGGCGAGAAGCTGCCCTATGAAAAGCAGTTTTGAAACGCCTTCGCCCGTGCCTTCTTTCCATTGTTTATAAACCTGTTTGATGAGGGTCGCGAGCAGTATTATCGAACTCGCCCAACCGATTATTTCCGTCATAGAAATAGAATAGCAAAAAGCGCCGGATTGACGGCTTTAAAATTTTAAAAGCCGAAACCGCTGTTGCGCGATTCCAGCTCTTATTTGTTCTAAGTTATAAAGAAAAACGAGAACGTTTTCATTTTTTTTGTTTATGCCGCGGCAGAACTGTTTCCGTCGTTTTTCGAGCCGAACAGGCTCTTCATTTTTTCGATTGCGGTTTGCAGGTTTTCCATCGACGTCGCGTAGGAAAAACGCAGAAATCCTTCGGCACCGAAGCCCGCGCCGTCTGTTACGACGACCTGCGCTTCGTTTAATAAATGTTCGGCGACGTCGGCTGAAGTTTTGAATTTATCGCCGAGCAACTGGCGGACGTCGAGAAACGCGTAAAAAGCTCCTTCCGGGTTCGCGCATCTGATGCCTGTAATTTCTCCGAGCGCTGGAATCAGCCATTGACGGCGTTTGTCGTATTCGGCAAGCATTTCGCCGACGGCTTCCATCGATTTTTCGCGCTGCTGGAGCGCCTGGGCGCATGCGTATTGAACGAAACTGGTCGGGTGCGTGGCTGAATGGCTTTGCAGCTTGACCATCGCCCGCGTCCATTCTTCGTTGGCGATCGTGTAGCCGATGCGCCAGCCCGTCATCGCGTAAGTCTTTGAAAACGAACCGGCTACGCAGACGAATTTGCGCAGCTCGGGCGGCAAAACAGCCGAAGTGAAAACTTCCGACGGCGGGTAAGCGAAAAACAAATAGCATTCGTCGGTTAAAACGTAAACGTTGTTTTCGACGCACACTTCGATGATTTTGCGCATCTCGTCAGCCGGGATAATGCGACCGGTCGGATTATTCGGCGAATTGACGATCAAAAGCTTGGTTTTGTCGGTAATGGCGTTTCTGACCTGCTCGGCGGTTAATTGAAAATCCGTTTCTTCGGTATCAATAAACACGCTGTTGGCGCGGCAGAAATTGACGATTTCCGGGAAAGTCACCCAGTACGGTTTCGGAATTAAAACGTCGTCGCCCGGATTTAAGATAGTGCAGCAGGCATTGAAAAGAGCCTGTTTGCCGCCGCACGCCGCCGCGACTTCAGATGTTGAAAACTTCGCGCCGAACTGCGCGGCATAAAATTCCACGATGGATTCCTGAAAGGTTTTCATTCCGGCGCTCGCCGTGTATTTCGTCAAGCCTTTCTGCAATCCTTCGATTGCCAAATCGGTAATGAATTTCGGCGTCGGAAAATCAGGTTCGCCGACCGTCAGATCGATTACCTTAAAGCCTTGTTCGCGCAGCTGCGCCGCTTTCTGCGCCGCTTTCAGCGTAGAAGAAGCGCTCATATTAGCGACGTTTTCGGATTCCGGGAAAGAATTGGAAACGGGATTTTGCAATTTCATAATTTATAAAGATGTAAAATATATAACTTAAACTATTATCGCCGAATAAGAATCAAAATTCAAAAAATAGAATTAAAGATTTATGAAAACAATCGAAATTTTCATAAATCCTTTTAAAAATCGCGGTGAAATTTTCGCGCTTCCGTCTGCGCGCCTTTCGGAATCGTGATTTGCGCGTGCTGAATTTTCAAAATCGAGAATTTTTTAATCATTCGCTTTCACTTAATTTCTCACGCATTCGCTTTTCGATCAATTCGGGCACCAAGCCTTCGACGCGCCCGCCAAGCGTGAAAACCTGTTTTATCAAGTTCGAGCTGACGTAGGAATATTCCTCAGCCGCCATCAGAAAAACCGTCTCGATTTCCGGTTCCAGTCGCCGGTTCATCAAAGCCATCCGCAGTTCGTATTCGTAATCGGAAATGGCGCGAATGCCGCGCACGATCGCCGTCGCCCTCTGCTGTTTTGCAAAATCGGCGGTTAAACCGGAGAAATCGTCAACGATCAAGGCGCAGCCGCGACTTTCGATTGCAGGCAAAACTTCCTTGATCATTTCGCATCTTTCTTTGACTGAAAACATCGGATGTTTGTCCGGATTATTAAGCACGGCGATGATAATTTCGTCGAATAAATCAACGCTGCGCTCGATAATATCAAGATGTCCCATTGTCAAAGGATCAAAAGAACCAGGAAAAATGGCGCGCCTTAAACTCATATATTATTGGTATCAAACATGTATTTGCTGTCAGAAATTTCTTGCCGGGTACTTAATCATAAATGATAAACGCCAAATGTTAAATGCGCGGCGATTTGAGGTTTGTAATAAAAATGTAAAATAGTGCGTGGGCGGCTGTGAAATTACCAAAAAGGCGAAAAATAAGTTATATTCTAATATTTCGCGAATGAACGGCAATTCATTTTGAAAGGCGGAAGAAAATATAAGGAAATATAAAGAGAACATCGAAACTCGAATGAAAAATAACGGACAAGCGGCGGCATTTTACGATCTGGAAGGCACACTGGTCAGCACGAATCTGGTACACACACTGGCATTTTATTCCCGTCGCCAGCAGGGGTTATTAAAAACTATCAGAAAATCCGTCGGCACGCTGGCGAAACTTCCGCTTTTCGGCGTCACCGATTTATATTCGCGCAACGTTTTCAACGAATTGTTTTTTCAAAGCTATAAAGGCGAATCGCACGACCGTCTGCGCTATTTTTCCGAAGAACTGTTTGAAGACGTTTTAAAGCCCGCGATTTTTGACGGAACGCGGGAATTGATCGCCCAATCGAAAAAAATCGGTCAGCGGCAGATCGTCATAACCGGCGCGCTCGATTTTACGATTGATAAATTAATGGATTATCTCGGCATTGAAGAATACGCCGCGAATCGTCTCGAATTCGTCAACGGCTACGCGACAGGCAGAATTCTGCCGCCCGTTATGGCGTCCGCGACCAAAGCGAAATGGATGCGCGAATACGCCGAGCGCGAAAATATAAATTTAAGCGAATCTTACGCTTATTCCGATTCGATTTCCGATCTGCCGATGCTTTCGATCGTCGGTCACCCGGTCGCGGTCAACCCGGATTTTCGTTTGAAACAAACAGCGACGCAGCACGACTGGGCGATTTTGAATTTGAAGTAGTTTTTTGACTTATGAAGCTGTTTTTTACATTTCCCGCCGCCGTTTTTTTGATGTCGCTTGTCTGGGCGCAAACTTCCGCGGTCAAAAAAACTGCGGCGACGCCGAAATCTAAAATCATCGACGCCGGACAAATGCTGCGCGACGTCGAAATTTTATCTTCCGACGAAATGCAGGGACGCGGCATCGGCACGCCAGGCGGAATAAAGGCGCGCGAATACGTCGCCGCTCGATTTAAAGAGTCTGGATTAAAAGCTTTCGG
Source organism: Acidobacteriota bacterium (assembly GCA_025463125.1). Lineage (GTDB taxonomy): Bacteria > Acidobacteriota > Blastocatellia > Pyrinomonadales > Pyrinomonadaceae > SXVE01. The sequence goes on from JAOAPX010000113.1 coordinate 23,467, forward strand.
CGATTCGTATTTTGAGCCGTTTGAATTTACCGGCAAAAGCGGCGCGAAAATGAGCGGCGCGAATGTCGTCGGGTTCGTCGAAGGGAAAAGGTTTAAAGATAAATATATTATCGTCACGGCGCATTACGACCACGTCGGCGTCCAGAAAGGCGAGATTTACAACGGCGCTGACGACGACGCTTCGGGAACGGCGGCGCTGTTCGCTTTAGCCGAATATTTTCGTAA
>JAOAPX010000008.1 GCA_025463125.1 Acidobacteriota bacterium
GTTGACGAAAGGCGGATTGCGCGCGTGCGTGCGGTTTGTCAGCAATATAAAAATTCTTTCCGTTTCCGACTCGATCCAGAGGCTCGTGCCTGTAAAGCCGAGATGCCCGAAACTGTCTTTCGCTAAAGCCGCGCTTGCGGTCGAATCTTTCGTTGCGGCGAGTTGAAAAGCAATCGAACGCGCTTCATTTAAATTTTCGGTGAAATTTGTGCGAAACAAACGGCAGGTTTCAGTGTTTAATAAAATCGTTTGATTTGCGAGAAACTGCCGCGCGATGAGAAAGGTTTCTTCCGCGGTTGAGAAAAGTCCCGCGTGCCCGGAAACGCCGTTCAAAAAATAAGAATTCCCGTCGTGAACCTCGCCCCAAACCGTCCGATTTCGGGTTTCGGATTTCGGATTTCGGACTTCTGTTTTTTCACTTTCAAAACTTCTTTCCGCAATCATCTGCTTTTCAAAAACATTTCCTTTTTCACTCGCGGCAATTCTTTTTTGCAGCGCTTTCGGCGGATTAAAAAACGTATTACGAAGCCCGAGCGGCGCGAAAATTTCCTTTTCAGCGATAATGTCCAAACTTTCTCCGCGTATTTTTTCGAGCATAAAGCCGAGCGTAATAAAGTTGAAATCGCTGTAAACGACTTTCGAATCCGGCGAATTAATAAGCGGTTCGGAAACGATTTGAGCGAGCACGCTTTCCGTTTTCGAATTTCGGTTTTGGTTTTGGTTTTGGTTTCGGTTTCGGTTTCGGTTTAAGTAGAACGGTTTCCACGCCGCAAAACCGGAAGTATGCGTTAAAAGATTTTCAATCGTAATCTCGCGCTTTTCGTCCGTGTCGAATTCAGGAAAATATCCTGCGATTTTGCCTGACAAGATTATCTCGCGGTTTTCGATCAATTTCGCGCACAGCAAACCGGTAATAAGCGGCTTCGTTAAGCTCGCCAAATCGTAAATCGTATCATTTTCGGCTTTGATTTTTTCGGGTTCGACAACGGCATAGCCGAGCGCGCCGCGCAACGCAATTTCACCTTTTTCCGCGACGAGATAGACGGCTGACGGAAAATCTTTCGCCTCGATTCTCGATTGTAAAAATTCCGAAACCGGATTTTTCATAAGATTTCATAAGAAATGAACAAAAGTTCGGATTAAAGGTGAAAAAGCGAATTTCAATAAAAAAATTTTTGAATACGGCAATTAATCTTTCGCGCCAAAGATTTTTCAGCTTCGCGTTTTAAACATTCAAACGATTTCGGTGCGTTTCTATTTTGTCCAGAACTCCGAGCGCGAGGCTCAAAGCGCGGCGTCCGTCTTCGGCAGTAACCGGCGGGATTGAGTCGTTTTCGATGGCATCCAGAAACGCTTCGATTTCGGCTCGCAGCGGTTCTTTGTCTTTGATTTCAAGGCGATTTACCGAAATTCCGAGCAAAGGATGCGCGGCGTTCGGCGCGAGACTTGTAATTGAAGCGAATTTCGTCGCGTAATCCAAAACGACATAGGAATTCGTTTGATAAAAGCGGGTTTTGCGAATCTTTTCAGTGCCGATTCTCGATGCCGTAATGTTGGCGACCGCGCCGTTTTCAAATTCGATTCTCGCATTCGCCGCGTCAACTTTATCGGAAACAACAGGAATGCCGACCGCGTGAATCTCGGAAACCTTTACAGATTCGCCGACGAGCCATTGAATCGCGTCGAGATCGTGAATCATCACGTCTAAAACGACATCGACGTCGAGCGAGCGATTCGGAAACGGCGAAACGCGGTGAATCTCGAAATAAAGCGGATTATCGACATGCGGGCGCAGCGCGATCATCGCCGGATTGTATCTTTCCAGATGCCCGACCATAAGTTTCGCGCCTGATTTTTTTGCAGCCGCGATCATCCGATCGGCTTCTTCGAGCGTCCTTGCAAAAGGTTTTTCGACCAGCACGTCGACGCCTTTTTCGAGAAAAGCGCAGGCGATTTCCGAATGAGTTTCGGTCGGCGTGACGATCGAAACCGCGTCGACCTTATCGAGCAGATCGCGCCAGTCGGTAAAAGATTCGCAGTTATTTTTCGCGGCGACGGCGCGGGCGCTTTCCTCGTTTGAATCGCACACTCCGACGAAACGCGTCTTTCCTTCGAGCGCGATTTCAGCGTAATTTCTCGCGTGATGCTGTCCGAGCGCGCCGACGCCGACGACGGCTGTGCGCGGATTTGCCGACCGGGATTGAGAATTCAAGACTTCTTCCATAATTTGAACGTAATCCGTTTTTCAGTAATACTTGTTATTTTCATTGAAGATGTCGGAAAACACAAAAACCAAAGACCAAAAACCGGATACAAGTAATCGAATCGTCTGGATTTTATTCGCTTTCGTCGTTATTTTCATATATCTTTTCGGCTTGACCGCGCCGCTGCTCGGACCGGACGAGCCGAGATACTCGCAGGTCGCGCGGGAAATGTTCGAGCGCGGCGATTGGATAACGCCGACGCTCGGCGGATTCGATTGGTTTGAAAAACCGGCGCTTTTATACTGGCTTCAGATAGCTTCTTACAACGTTTTCGGCGTCGGCGAATTTGCCGCCCGTTTCGGTTCGGCGCTGTTCGGGCTCGGAACGATTTTCAGTTTGTGGATTTTAGGCAGATTTTCAGCCGCGGAATTTTTCGCCCGGGAAACAACCGCAAAGCATACGCAAATCGCAAAAAACCACGCGGCGAACCCGGAATTCGCCAATTGGCTGGCGTTAATCGCCGCTTCTTCAATCGGTTTGATCGCCTTTGCGCGCGGCGCGAGCTTCGATATTATTTTGACTTTTCCGGTAACGGCTTCGCTTGTCGCCTTTTACATTTACGATCTGTCTGAAAGACGCAGGAGCGCAAAAAGCGGAGACGCGTCGCAAACGGATTTTTCTCCAGTCACTCGTTACTTATCACTTGTCGTTTTTTACTTTTTCATCGGAATCGCGCTTATCGCAAAAGGGCTTGTCGGGATCGTTTTCCCGTTTGCGATCGTCGCTTTTTATCACGTTTTAAGCTGGCGTCTGCCGAACAAAACCTTTATTTTCGGTTTGTTTTGGGGAACGATTTTAAGTTTAATCGTCGCCTCGGCTTGGTACCTGCCGATGTACGAGGCGAACGGCTGGAAGTTTATCGACGAGTTTTTTATTCAGCATCATTTTCAGCGCTACACTTCAAATAAATATTTCCACCCGCAGCCGTTCTGGTTTTTCTTCGGCGTTTTGCCTTTGATGACGATTCCCTGGCTGCCGTTTTTTCTGGCTTCAATCTGGAGTTTTTTCAAAGATCAGAGATCAAAACTCACAAATCAAAACTCACGCTCCGTAAATAATTCCACGAATAATTACGCGAATAATTCTGCGGGTAAAGCGCCGCGCCGATTTTTATTTTTCCCTTTATCTAGTTCTCCGCTTTTAGTCTTCTCGTTTGCGTGGATGCTCGTTCCGGTAGTCTTTTTCAGCTTTTCCGGCTCAAAGCTTCCCGGTTACATTTTGCCCGCTTTGCCCGCCGCTCTAATTTTGACGGCTGAGTATGTTTGCAGATTTGCCGGCGCATCCGCTAAACGGAAACGCGCGCTGCAATTTACGGCATTGCTGACATTTTTTATCGTCGCGATTCTGCTTCAATTCGTCGTTCCGGGTTTTGCTTTCAAAGATTCGGTAAAAGGATTGATGGACACGGCAAGCGCGCGCGGCTATGCGAGTGAGAAGGTTTTGAATCTGCACACGACTTCGCACAATTCGGAATTTTACGCCGCCGGGCGCTTAGTCCGGGCTGAAGACGGAAAATTGAAAAAATTTCAAGGCGTCAGCGAGATTTCCGAAGAAATCGCGCGCCAAAACGGCAAACCGGTTTTGGTTCTCGTGCCGCTCGAATATTTAGAAGAATTAACTTCGAGCAGCCTTGTCGAAGCGAAAGTTTTAGCCGACAACACGGAACTCGCCATTGTTTTTGTGAGCAATAAATAAAAGTATCAGCGAAAAAAGCATCGGCGAATTAATTCTCGGAGGCGCGTTTCAGGCGGTCCATCAGGGCGAGCCCGATTCCCTTTTCTTCGACCGCTTCGCAATAAATCGTTTCAATTCCCGCGCGGTCGCATTGCCGAAAAAAATCAAAAACCGATCGCGCGTAATCATCAATCGAATCGCAGATTTTTTCCGTATCGAAATCAGCTTCGGTTTTATTCAGACCGATAAAAGCTTTCGATTTTGAATTTTGAATTTTGAATTTTGAATTTACCAGTACCACTTTCGCGCGCGGCGCGTAATGCCTGTGTTTTAAGCCCGGACTGCGAACTACTTCGTTTTCCTTAACTTGATAAATACGAGTTTCCGGCACGATTTCGCGCAAATCTTCAAATGTAATAGCGCCCGAACGCAGTATCAGCGGCGTTTCCGAAGTGCAGTCAACGACCGTCGATTCCAGACCGATTTCCGTCGTTTCGCCCTGGAGAATACAGTCGATTCTGCCGTTTAAATCTTCGTAGACGGCGCTCCAGGTCGTCGGGCTCGGATTGCCGGAAAGATTTGCCGACGGCGCGACGAGCGGCGTTCCGCATTCGCGCAAAAATTCCCGCGCCAGCTCGTTTTTCGGCATACGGACGCCGATCGTGTCTAAATTTGCGGTTGCGATAAGCGGAACTTTTGCGGATTTCGGCAGCACTAAAGTCAAAGGCGCTGGAAAAAACGCTTCGATAAACGCGAGCGCGTGCGGCGAGATGCCGGAAACGAGCAGGTTGATTTGTTCTAAAGCGCCGACGTGCGCGATCAAGGGATTGTCGTTCGGTCGCCGTTTGGCGGCGAAAATCTTTTCAATCGCCCGCTCGTCGAAAACATTCGCGCCCAAACCGTAAACCGTTTCGGTCGGAAACGCGACAATTCCGCCGCGCCTGATGAACTCGGCGGCTCGCGACGGGGATTTAGTTAGAAATGTTTGCATAAAAAAAAGGCGTCTCGCAGGAATTTTCCCGCAAAGACGCGCAGAAGGCAAAGCCGGAAGAAAATCAATTATGACTTTCGGCTTTTCGCGCTTTTCACTTTTCACTCTCTACACTTTAACTTTCTGTTCTCCTATCACTTTTCACTATTCACTTTCACTCGTTTTACCCTTCGGCTTCGCGCTGAATCGCCGCTTCGCCGCCGACGCGGGCGGCAAAACGCGCCAGCACTAAAACGATAACGACGGCGATCGCCGTTGCCAGGATCGCGTAAACGTATTTCGACGCCAGACTTTCGTCGTCAGCCATTAAAAGCTTGATCGTTTCCTTGATCGCGTCGTTCCAGGCGAGCGCGGCGACAAGTCCGAACGCGGCTGAGGCGAGCGCGATCATCGACTGCAAAATTATTTTTGTTGTTTCTTTAGAAGCCATAAATTTCTCCTTATCTTTATTTGGTGAATTTTGAGACAGCACTACTCATTTAGACTAACTTTTGCCGCAAGTCAATCTTGTTTGGACTTTGCCGCGCGATTTCGTAAAATTTTATAAATGACATTAGACGAAAAGCTCAAAAACCTGCCCGCTTCGCCCGGCGTTTATCTTCACAAAAACGCCGAGGGGAAAATCATATATGTCGGCAAGGCGAAAAATTTGAAAAATCGCGTTCGCTCGTATTTTCAAAGCAAGCGCAATATGGACGCGAAAACGCGCGAACTGGTCAAGCGCATCGCCGACCTGGAGTTTATCGTCGTCGATAACGAAGTCGAAGCTCTGGTTTTAGAATCGAACCTCATCAAAAAGCACAAACCGCGCTTTAATATTTTACTCAAAGACGACAAGCAGTATCCGCATTTGAAAATGACGAACGAGCCGTTTCCGAAAGTCGTCATCACGAGAAAAATCGTGCGCGACGGATCGAGTTATTACGGACCGTTTCTGCCCGCGTCGCTTGCGCGCCGAACTCTTGATTTGATAAACCGCGCGTTTCAGATGCGCACGTGCGACATAGAAATTAACGGCAAATTGCCGCGCCCGTGTCTCGAATATCATTTGAAACGCTGTCTCGCGCCGTGCGTCAAAGGGCTTTGCACAAAAGAAGAATATTCGGAAGCCGCCCGCGACGTAAAACTTCTGCTCGAAGGCAAAAACAAAGAGCTTGCCGCCAATTTGCAGCAAAGAATGTGGCATTTCGCCGAGAACGAAAATTACGAGCTCGCCGCCAAATACCGCGATTTGCACAACACGGTTCTCGCGCTCGGCGAGCAGCAGAAAATGGCGATGACGGCTGAGCGGGATATCGACATCCTGGGCTTTTATCGCGAAGGCGCGCGTCTCGCTCTTCAGCTTTTCACGATGCGCGAAGGCAAAATGGTCGGTCGGCGCGAGTTTTTCTGGGAAGATCTGGACGCGGAGAATTTCAATCCGGCGCAGTTTCTCGGCGAAGTTTTGGCGCAGTATTATTCGACCGATTACGTGCCGCTCGAAATTCACGTCCCGAACGATTTTGACGACCGCGAAACTTTGCAGCAGGCTCTGACCGAGCGGCGCGGGCGAAAAGTAAAGATTCTCGACCCGAAACGCGGGCGCAATCACGAAATGATCCGGCTCGTCGAAAACAACGCCAAAATCGCTTTCGAGCAGAGATTCCGCGTGCTCAACCCGAACTCGGAAAAGCTTCTCGGCGATTTGCAGGAAATTCTCGAACTTCCGTATTTTCCCGAACGCATCGAATCGTTCGACATCTCGAACATTTCCGGTTCGGAAAACGTCGCGGGCATCGTCGTTTACGAAAACGGCAAGCCGAGCCGCGGCGAATACCGGCGCTTTATCATCAAGACGGTCGAAGGCGCAAACGATTTCGCTTCGATGAACGAAGCCGTTTTCCGCCGCTACAAACGTCTTTTAGCCGAAGAAAAACCGCTGCCGCAATTGATATTTATCGACGGCGGAAAAGGTCAGATTTCGGCTGCCGCCGCCGCGCTGCAAAGTCTCGATCTGGAAGGAATTCCCGTTTACGGCTTGGTCAAGCCGCCGAAACAGCACAACCAGATTTCGCATCTTCTGCGCTTCGGACACGAAGATCGCCCGATTTTCTTTGAAGCCGGAAACCCGGCGTTTCGTCTCGTCCAGCAAATCCGCGACGAAACGCACAAAACCGCCATCGAATTTCACCGCAAGCGCCGCGAAAAACGCGACTTCACGTCAGAGCTGACGGCAATCCCCGGCGTCGCCGAAAAACGCAAGATGAAGCTTCTCCGCAATTTCGGCTCGCTCGAAAAAGTCGCGCAAGCCTCGGTCGAACAGCTTTCTCCATTCGTCGGCGCAAAAACCGCGCAGATGATTTTCGATCATTTCGAGAATCAAAGAAAAATGGCTGAACAGCAATAATATAAAAATGTGAGATTAACCGGTTTTACCGGCGGTTTTTCTGTATTTGTATTCATTCCATTCGTATATCCACCAACTGCCCAGTAATCCGGCAATCGTATAACCGATTGCTCTCCAGCCGAATTTTTGTAAATTTAATTTTCCGTCAAAAATATAATCGAGGAATGTCTCAAGAATCGGTATGCCGATTCCGCAAAGCAATGTCCGATTAAAAACGAAACGATCAAAGCCTTTCGCTCTCGTCTTTTCCCATTTCTTTTGCTGTTTTTCGCTCATTAAGTTCATATTTTCCGAAGCTAATTTAACGTATCCGGGAAATTAAAAGCAATAATTTATTATTTCGTTCGCCGCATCGAAAATCTTATCAGTGTTTTTCGAGAACTTTTGATAATCAAACATTATCGTTATAAACAAAATAAAAGCGTCCGCCGGTAAAAGCGTGCGCTTTGGGTGAACAATCGTTAAATTGTTCTATTAAACTCGCCCGTAAGACGCGCCATCTGCCGCGCCGTCGAAGCAAAGAATCGTCGGATTGCCGGGACGGAAAAGGCTTTCCATCTTTTTAAGTACCGGCGCTCTTAAAAAAAGTTATTGTAATTTATTTTAAACGGTGATAATCTCTTTTCGCTCAATTGTTCAAAGCAGAAGGCTTTGAGGTTTTCTCATTTATCTTTTCGTATGTTTTTCACTGAATCTCCCATTAATTGTGAAATAACGCCTTTCCGCCCTAAAAAATCCGGCGTTTTCCCGCTTCACCGAGCATTTCCATTTAATCAAAGAAAAATTCAGTTTAATCAGCGAGCGCTTCAAATTAATCATTGAGCCTTTGAGGTCGCGCAACCAAGATTTGAAATCGTTCAAATGTCATTAACAACAACGGAAACTCCGTCACAATCACAACCGATTCCACCGGTGAAGCGATCTTCAAACCAACCTCGCACGGCGTCCAAACCATCACCGTCACAGCCGTCGGCTTCAGTCCCTACGAAACTGACGACTAACAATGGGCGAAATAAACACACTATATGTGGAATTGGGGAAGTAATTAAAGTAGACAGAATTTGCGCGGTAAATTAACAAATAAAATTACCACGCTAACAAAAATAATATGGATATATCACTATTAGTAATAGGATTTTTATTTGGAGCGGCAATTTCTTCTGTAATTGTTTATCTTTTTCTCAAAACTAAAACTGTTTCAAAAACTGAATTTAATGATTTATCGGTCAAATACACAGACAATGCAACTAATTTGAAGTTATCTGATGAAAGATTACGAACCCAAGCTTCAGAGGTGCAAAATCTTTCTGTCAAACTTCTCTCTAAAGAGCGTGATTATACAGTATTGCAAGCTGCTAATAGCACACTAGAGGGGATTGCAAGGCAACACGAAACAAAAGTTAAGGAGTTAGACCAAATTTTGACCGAGCGAACCAATATCAATTTCACTCAACAAAATGAAATCAATCACCTTAAACAGGAGAATGCTGAAATTAAAGCTTTTAATGATTTTCTTAAAGAAAAATTGGATACGCAAAAAACTGAAATGATTGAAATTCAAAAAACCGCTCATCTTGAATTCAAAGAGATTGCCAATCAAATCTTTCAAGATAAATCAGACAGATTTACAGAAACAAATAAAACAAATATAGAATCTTTGCTAAAGCCCCTTGGTGAAAACATTGAAGGATTCAAAAGAAAGGTTGAAGAAGTTTATCACAAAGAATCAAGTGAAAGATTTTCACTTGGAGAAAGAATTAAAGAGTTATTTGAACAAACAAACAGAGTAAGCGCGGAAGCTAACAATCTGGCGACTGCGTTAAAAGGACAAGCTAAGAAACAAGGCAATTGGGGCGAAATTATTCTCGAAAGCATTCTGGAAAAATCAGGGCTTGTTAAAAATAGGGAATATAAAATTCAGCATCCAATCGAAGGCGAAGATGGTAGACGTTTACAACCGGACGTTCTGGTTTATTTGCCGGATAACCGAGTAGTGATTATTGACTCTAAAGTTTCTCTTGTAGCTTACGACAAATTTTCATCAACGGATTGTGTCGACGAACAGAAAACGTATTTGGCTGAACATATAAAATCTATGCAGGGACACATTATCAATTTGCATGGAAAGAAATATGACAACATTGACACATCTCTCGACTTTACTATGATGTTTGTTCCGATTGAGCCAGCTTATTTAACAGCAATTCAGGCAGATGAAGAACTTTGGCATTACGCTTATACAAAAAGAATAATGTTAATCAGTCCGACCAATTTGATTACCTGTCTAAAACTTATTTCAGACCTTTGGAAAAGAGAGTTACAAAGTAAAAATGCAATGGAAATTGTTAAGCGCGGCGAGTTGATTTATGAAAAGCTAGTAACTTTTTCTGAATCAATGGAAGAAATTGGCAAGCACATCGATAGAACTCAACTGGTATATAATACAGCAATCGGACAATTGAAAAATGGTCATGGAAACCTAATGGGACAAGCAACAAAACTCAAGAGTTTGGGACTTAAATCAAATAAAGTAATTGCGCCGACATTATTACCCGTTGATTTTGATAATGAAGAAGCCGAAAGCAAAATATTTGAAGGTGAAAATGAAACCGAGATTCATTAAATTAGCCTTTAAGTAACAATTTGGAAATTATGTTGAGTAAAAAAAGCGCATCCGACAAAACAGATAATAAAAACCATTTCTGAAAAACTCGTATAATTGCCAGTTTCATATGTTAAAAGTCGCATTATGATTCAGGCACTCTAAATGATAGTTGATGAAACGGGTAAGATTAGATTACTTGAAAAAGCGCGTTTGAATTTATCAATTCATTAAACCTCAACAAGCGGAAAATCTAACTAGATTACGAAGAAAATCTACATTAAAGGAAAAGCGGTTTAGTTTATGGAATACGAAGCGGCTCTTGATAATCAAATTCCGGTAGAAAAAATTTATAAGGATAAAGAAGTTTGGGTCGGCACTTTTCTCGGCGGTCCGTTGGTTGCCGGTTATATGATCGC